>NZ_DASSMH010000078.1:0-15026 GCF_035688975.1 Intrasporangium sp.
GGGTCGTCAACAAGGACGGCCGTCCCCTTCAGGGAGCCGGTGGCCAGGACCTCGCCTACCTCAAGTACGACATCGACGTCGAGCCGGGTCAGACGGTCGACGTCCTGATGGACTGGCGGGACGCCGAGCACTGGGACCCCAACACCAACCCGATCCCCACCGAGCTGCCGGCCATCACCGACCAGCTGCTCGTCGGCACGGACACGTGGTTCAGCGAGAGTCCCTACCTCGGCACGAAGGGGACGCTGCCGAGCAACATGACCTCGCTCAACGAGTGCGGCGAGTACTACCACGTGGCCCACAGCCACGCCCTCCAGCAGGCGACCAACTACGGCGCAACCTTCGGCGGCATGATGACGGTCTTCCGCATCGACCCGCCCAACGGCTGCCCGGTGAGCTGAGGACACGTCGATGACACCTCACCCGTTCGCGGTACCCAGGCTCCCGCTGTCCCTGCGGATCCTCCGGCGCTCCCGGCGCCCCCGGCGCCCCCGGCAGGTCGCCGTCCTCGCGGCCGTGCTCGCCGCGGTCACGTCCCTGGCGAGCGCGCCCGCAGCGACCGCCCGCTTCGCAATCCCACGCATCACCGGCGCGGTGGCCACCATGCCCCGGCCGGCGGCAGCGATGCCGGTCGGCAAGCTCGCCCCCACCGGGTGCGTCGTCACCTCCGACCCGAGCGCCACCCAGCGCACCGTCTCGTGCGAGCTGTGGGCCATGACGGGGACGACCCAGGTGCTCGGCACGAACATCCCCATCTGGGGCTTCTCGTCGACCGGCGCGGCCGGGTCCGCCACCGCACCGGGACCGGTGCTGGCCGTGAGGCAGGGCGACGAGGTCACCATCACGATGCACAACGGGCTCGCCGAGCCCATGTCCCTGGCCCTGCCCGGCCAGCGCGCCGTCGACTTCGGCGCCGGTCTGCCCGCCGCGGCGGCGACCGCCGGGGTGGCCACCGGCGGCACCGCGACGTACACGTTCACGGCCACCAGGCCCGGCACCTACCTCTACGAGGCCGGCCACACACCGGGCGGCGCCCGGCAGATCGCGATGGGCCTCGCCGGTGCGCTCGTCGTCATCGGCGACGGCACGGCCTACGGCACGGCATACGACGACGAGTCGGTGCTCGTGCTGAGCGAGATCGACCCCGCGTTCAACGCGGCGCCCTCGACCTTCGACCTGCGCAGCTTCCACCCCCGCTACCGCCTCATCAACGGCAAGCCCTTCCCGTCGACCGATCCCGTGTCCACGGACCAGGGGCACCGGGTGCTCCTGCGCTACGTCAACGCGGGGTCGACCCCGCACCCCATGAGCATCCTCGGCGGGGTGCAGACGCTGCTCGCCCAGGACGGGCACCCGCTCGCGCACCCGGAGGCCGCGGTGGTGGCGGCGCTCCAGCCGGGAGCGACGACCGACGCCGTCGTCACCATGCCGACCGGCCCGGAGTCCAAGGTCGCGGCCTACGAGTCGTCGAGCCAGCTCGACAACAACGGCCAGGCCACCGACGACCCGCTCGCGGTCGCGTTCGGCGGCATGCTCACCTTCCTCGACACCGCCGCGCCGAGCCAGGACGCGCTGGGCGTGGACTCCGTCGGCCCGGTCTCGACCCTCGTCACCGCCAGCCCCAACCCCTCCGACGCCCTGGGCCCCGTCACCGTTTCCGCCCACATCAGCGACCAGCGGACCGGTGGCTCCAACGTGGACCAGGCCGAGTTCGTCGTCGACGACGCGGTGAGCACCGGTGTGGGCTTCGGCAGCCCCATGGCTGGCGCGGACGGCACGACCGTCGTGGCGGACGTCACCGGGACCATCCCGGCGACCGCGCCGGACTGCACGGTCGTCCCGCCGCCAGTCGCGCTCAACTGCCTCGAGGCGGGCAAGCACATCATCTACGTGCGGGCGCACGACGTCTCCGGCAACTGGGGGGTGGTCGGCTCGGTCGCGTTCAACCTGCCCAAGACCGGCCCGGCGACCTCGGGCGGCGCCGCCACCCCGAGCCCGGCCAGCGGCAAGGGCAACGTGACGCTCTCCGCGACGGGCGACGACACTGCCGCAGGTGGCACGATCACCGCGGCCGAGTACTTCATCGGCGCGGTCGGCTCGAACGGGGCCGGCACGCCGATGACGACCAACCGGGTCGCCACGGTCGTCAGCGAGACGGCGGTGCTGTCACCGGCGACCGTCACCGGGCTCGGCGAGGGCGACACCCACGTCTTCGTCCACAGCAAGGACTCGCTGGGGCTCTGGGGACCGCCCCTCGACGTCACGGTGACGGTGGACCTCACGGCCCCGGGCGTCGTGGCCTCCTCCGTGGGCCCCAACCCCACCAACGGGCTCATCGGCGACAAGAGCAACCCGGGATACCTCGTCGTCTCCGCGCTCCTCGAGGACCTCGACGCGCGCGGCGGCGCCCAGAGCAAGCTCATCGACGCCGAGGCCTTCCTCGACCCCGCGTCGACGACGCTCGCCGGCGGCACCGGACTGCAGCTGCTCCCGGTCGACGGGGCCTTCGACTCCACCTCCGAGAGCGTCTACGGCCTGCTCCCGCTCAGCCAGATCCGGGCCCTGTCCAACGGCACGCACCACGTCGTCGTCCGGGGTCGCGACGCGGCCGGCAACTGGGGCAGCCTCACCGGGACCAACGCCTCGGTCGAGCTCGTCGTGGACAAGGTGCCACCCGTGCTCGGAGCCCTCACCGCCGCTCCCAACCCGACCCTCGGCTCCGACACGGTCACCCTGACCGCACCGGTCAACGAGACGGGCTTCCAGGCGGCCGAGTACTGGCTCGGCACGACCGATCCCGGCCCCGGCAAGGGCGTGCGCGTCCCGGTGAGCTACGCCGGTGGCTCGGTCTCGGCGAGCGTCGCGACGGCCGGGATCCCGTTCGGCCAGCAGCGCTTCAACCTGCGGGTCCTCGACCTCGCCGGGAACTGGAGCAACGCGGTCAACACGACGGTGCAGGTGGACCGCCCGAACCCGATCTTCTCCGACACGTTCGACGGCGGGAACCTCTCGCGGTGGTCGGTGAGCACCGGCTCGCCCACCGTCACGGCCGCCGCCGGGATCCCGCAGACCACCGGCAACCTCGGCATGCAGGTCACCCTTGCCACCGGCAGCCGCAGCGCGGCATACGTGACGGACAACTCGCCCATCGGCGAGACGACCTACCACGCCGCGTTCGCGTTCGACCCGAACACTCTCACGGGTAACACGCCGCTGACCCTCTTCGAGGGCCGCACGGCCACCGCCCAGGCCTTCTCCCTGCAGTACCTGCGGGCGACGGCCTCGGCGGCGCGCCGGGTCCGGATCGTCATGACCCGGTCGGGCACGACCGCGCTGACCGGCCCCTGGGTGACGCTCGTGCCCGGAGCGCACACCCTCCGGCTCGACTGGAGGTCGGGGCCGGCCACGGGCGCGACGGCCGGATCGCTCGGGCTGTCGGTCGACGGCACGTCGGTGTCCGTGCTGACCGGCAACACGAGCACCCTGCGGATCGAGTCGGCCCGGCTCGGCCTCACGGCGGGCGTCACGAGCTCGACCTCGATGCTGGGCAGCGCGTACTTCGACAGCTTCACGTCCACGCGGTACACGATCCCGTGACCGCTCCCACCCGTGCCGGGGTCACCTGCCCGTGACCCCGGCCGACATCCTCGGAAGGGCAGTCCGGATGATCGCAGCACTCGCCGTACCCGCAGCACCCAGCCGCCGCACGGTGCTCCGCGTCGCCGGCCTCGTCGTCCTGCTCGTCGTGGTCACCCTGGTGGCGAGGGGGCTCCTCGCCGCACGGGGAGACACGGCTCGCGTCGTGCCGCAGTCGAGCGCCATGGAGGCCACTTTCGGCGTCCGGTTCTCCCGGGTGGCCGTCGTCGGCGACGGGGGGCTCGTCACCGTCAGCTACGTCGTGCTCGACACCGCGAAGGCGACGACATTCCAGTCGGACACCGCGCACCCGCCGGTGCTGCGCAGCGAGGCCCGCGCTGCGAGCACGGTCCGCGTGGCGATGATGCGTCAGGGTCACGCCCTGCGCGCCGGGGCGACCTACTACCTGCTCTACCAGAACACCGCCGGCGCCCTGCGGTCCGGCGAGGAGGTCACGATCGAGCGCAGCGGCCTGTCGCTGCCGCACGTGCCGGTCCTCTGATGGTCCGGCGCCGGGCCGCGCTGCTCGGCGCGGTCGTGCTCGGGGTGAGCCTCCTCGGTCCCGCGCCGGCCGCCTCGGCCCACGCCTACCTCACGTCGACCGCGCCGGCCGACGGCGACACGCTCCAGCAGTCGCCGCCGCAGCTGAGGCTGGCGTTCAGCGAGTCCGTCCAGCTGGCGTCGACCCGGATCACGGTGCTCGACGCGGCGGGCGCCGAGCAGGTCCTGTCGGGTCTACGGCTCGTGCGCTCCCCAGCAGCGGGCACGGGTGCCGGTGAGGCGACGCGGCCCGATGCGCAGGCCCCGACGACGGGTGGGCCCGTGGACTCGGAGCACCCCGTCTCCGTCGTGGCGCCGCTGCCCAGCCTGGCCGCCGGTGCCTACCGCGTCGTGTGGGAGACCCTCTCCACCGACGACCTGCACCGCACGGCGGGGGTCCTCGCCTTCGGCGTGCGGGACGCGGTGGTCGCGGCGGGCCCGACGGAGTCGGTGCCCGAGTGGCCGGCGGTGCTGGGCCGCTGGCTGCTGCTCGGCGCGCTGGCGCTGGCCTTCGGCGGGGCACTCGTCGCGTCGGTCCTCCTGCCTGCGCTCGGCGACGGGGCGAGGCGGGTGCGCGTGCGCCGCCAGCTCCTCCGGCTCGCCTCGGCCGGCGCGGTCGCTGCCCTCGTCGCCTCGTTCACACTGCTCGTGGTCGAGCTCGGGGGGTCCGGTGCCGGTGCGCTGACCACGGCGTATGCCGTGAAGTGGGCCGTCCGGGGCGTCGGCCTCGTCGCCCTCGTCGCCGGGCTCCGGCTCGGCGCCTCCCAGCGGGGCTCGACCGTGGCGCGGCTGCTCGTGCTCCTCGGAGCCACCACGGCCAGCGTCGGCACCGTCCTGCTCGGGCACGCGGGCCTGCGGGGTGGGGCCTCCTGGGTGGCTGCCTCGGCGTTGCACCTGGCGAGCGGCGCCACGTGGGCCGGTGCGGTCGGGGTCCTCGCCCTGTTGCTCGTGCGGCACGGGTCTGCGGGGCTCGAGCGCGAGCAGGTGCTGTGCCTGCTGCGCGCCTTCCGTCGGCCGGCCGGCGTGCTCGTGACGGTCGTCGCCGTGACCGGCGCCTATCTCGCCAGCGACGTCGTCGGCTCGGTCGACGCCGCCATCCTCACGGCATACGGCCGGGCCTTGCTCGCCAAGACGGCGGTGGTGCTCGTCGTCGGCCTCCTGGCCCTGCGCACGACTCGGCGGTTGCGGCGACCGGGCACGCGTCGCCCCGCTCCGGCGGTCGTGGTCGAGGCGGCAGCGCTGGCCGCGGTCCTCGGGCTGGCCGGCTTCCTCGCCAGCGGTCAGCCCGCGGTCCAGCCGCAGCTCGTGGCATCGAGCGCGGCACCGAGCGTCCTGCTCGACCGGACTGTCGGGGACCTCCAGGAGAGTGTCGTCATCAGCCCCAACCGGGCGGGGAGGACCATGGTCCTCGTCACGGTCCACGACACGCGCCGCCCGGCCCCGGCCCCGGTCCGGGCGGTCGACGTCCGCGTCCTCGGTTCGGCCGGGCCCCTCGCCGCCACGCGCGTCGACGAGGGGAGGTGGAGCGTCCCGGTGGACCTCGCCGCCAGCGGCACGGTGCCGGTGGAGGTCCGGGTGCGCCGGACCGGCATGCCGGACACGGTGGCGAGCTATGCGTGGACGCTGGCCGGGCCGGGTGACGAACGCCACCCCCTCGTGTCGAGCGCGCCGCTGTCGGGACCGCTGCGCCTGGCGTCCGCGGTGCTCCTGCTCGGCGCGGGCCTGGGCTGGTGGCTGGAGCTGCAGCGTCGTCGCAGCCGGGGGCGAGGGTCGCAGTCCCGGGCGACCCGGGCGGCCGTGGGCCGCCGGCTGACCCGCCCCTGACCCGGCCCGGACCCGGGACCCGGGTGCAGGGCTGCCGGGCAGCGCCGGTCCGGGTCCGGATACTGGACCGGGACCGGTCCCGGATAAGTGTTCCTAATGGTTTCGATTACACTTGTGGCACCTCGGCTGTTGACCGGAAGGAACCATGAGCATTCTCGAGACCGCGCCGGGCGCCACGCGCCCCGTCCGGCCACCCCGTGCCGACCGCTCCAACGGCCAGTGGAAGGTCGACGGGCGGGCCCCGCTCAACGGCAACGAGGTGTGGAAGCAGGAGGACGGCGGCCTCAATGTCCGGGAGCGGATCGAGCAGATCTACTCCCGTGACGGGTTCGCCTCGATCCCGCCGCAGGACCTGAGCGGCCGGTTCCGCTGGTGGGGCCTCTACACCCAGCGCCGGCCTGGCATCGACGGCGGCCGGACCGCCCAGCTCGACGACACCGAGCTCTCCGACGAGTACTTCATGCTCCGCGTCCGCCTCGACGGTGGCGCGCTCACCCTGGACCAGCTGCGCGCGATCGGGGAGGTCTCGACCGAGTTCGGCCGCGGCACCGCGGACATCAGCGACCGGCAGAACATCCAGCTGCACTGGATCCGCGTCGAGGACGTGCCGGAGATCTGGCGGCGGCTCGAGGAGGTCGGCCTCCAGACCACCGAGGCCTGCGGCGACACGCCCCGCGTCATCCTCGGCAGCCCGCTGGCCGGGATCGCCAAGGACGAGATCATCGACCCGACCCCGGTGATCGAGGAGATCCGCGAGCGCTTCATCGGCGACCCCGACCTCGCCAACCTGCCCCGCAAGTTCAAGTCGGCCATCACCGGCCACCCGAGCCTCGACGTCGTGCACGAGATCAACGACGTCTCCCTCGTCGGCGTCGTCCACCCCGAGCTCGGCGCCGGCTACGACCTCTGGGTCGGCGGCGGCCTGTCCACCTCGCCCCGCCTGGCGGAGCGCCTCGGCGTCTTCGTCACGCCCGACGAGGCCGCCGAGGTGTGGCACGGCGTCATCTCGATCTTCCGCGACTACGGCTTCCGGAGGCTGCGCAACAAGGCGCGCCTGAAGTTCCTCCTCGCCGAGTGGGGCCCCGCGAGGTTCCGCGAGGTGCTCGAGACGGAGTACCTCGGCCACCCCCTGCCAGACGGCCCCGCGCCCGCGCCCGCGACCGGTCCCGGCGACCACGTCGGCGTCCACGAGCAGAAGGACGGCCGCTTCTACGTCGGCGCGGCTCCCGCCGTGGGGCGTGTCAGCGGCGAGGTCCTCACCGGGCTCGCCGAGCTGGTCCAGGCGGCCGGGTCGCAGCGGGTGCGTCTCACCCCCCACCAGAAGCTCGTCGTCCTCGACGTCGCGGCCGACCGCGTCGACGCCCTCGTCGCCGGGCTGGGGGAGCTGGGGCTGACGACCACTCCGAGCCCCTTCCGGCGCCACACGATGGCGTGCACGGGCATCGAGTACTGCAAGCTGGCCATCGTCGAGACCAAGGCCACGGCGACGACCGCGATCGCCGAGCTCGAGCGCCGGCTCGCCGGCGTGCAGCTCGACACGCCGATCACCCTCAACGTCAACGGCTGCCCCAACTCGTGCGCCCGCATCCAGGTGGCCGACATCGGGCTCAAGGGCCAGATCGTCACCGTGGACACCCCCGACGGCACCGCGCAGGTGCCCGGCTTCCAGGTGCACCTGGGCGGCGGCCTCGCGTCGGCCGACCGGGACGAGGCGGGCCTCGGCCGCACCGTCCGCGGCCTCAAGGTGACGGCTGCGGACCTGCCCGACTACGTCGAGCGGGTCGTGCGCACCTTCCTGGACCAGCGCCGCGACGGCGAGACCTTCGCCGCGTGGGCGCACCGAGCAGACGAAGGAGATCTCCTGTGACCACCGTGACCTCGCGTGCCGGCTCCCAGATCTCGCTGGGCCTGCCCAGGGTGCCGCGTCGCCGGCGCTCCGTGGCCGAGCTCAAGGCGCTCGTCGAGGAGGGCAACCGCGTCCTCGGGCCCGACCCGTCCGCGGAGCTGGTGGCGCAGTGGGCCGCCGCCACCTTCCCCGGCACCCTGGCCGTCGCGTGCAGCATGGCGGACGCCGTGCTGCCGCACCTCGTGTCGCGCTTCGCGCCCGGTGTCGACGTGCTCTTCATCGACACCGGCTACCACTTCTCCGACACCCTCGTCACCCGGGACATCGTCGCCGAGGACCTGCCGGTGACGATCGTCAACGTCATGCCGAAGCTGAGCGTCGCGGAGCAGGACGCCGCCTACGGCCCGCGCCTCTACGAGCGGGACCCCGCCGCCTGCTGCCGCATGCGCAAGGTGGAGCCGCTCGCCGCGGAGCTCGCCGGCTACGAGGCGTGGGCCACCGGAGTGCGCCGCGAGGAGGCGCCGACGCGCACCGAGACCCCGGTCCTGGCGTGGGACGACAAGAACGGGCTGGTCAAGATCAACCCGCTCGCGGCGTGGACCTTCGACGACCTGCTGCAGTATGCCGGCGACTACGACGTGCCGGTCAACTCCCTGCTCTCAGACGGCTATCCCTCCATCGGCTGCGAGCCGTGCACGCGCCGGGTCGAGCCCGGCGAGGACCCCCGAGCCGGCCGCTGGGCCGGCTTCGCCAAGACCGAATGCGGACTGCACACATGAGCGCGATCACGACCACCCTGCCCTCCCGGGACCCGCACGCCGAGCCCCTCAACGGCGTGAGCCGGCTGGCGTCGCAGGCGAACCCGGCGGCATACGGCCACGGTCGTCGCCTCAGCCAGCTCGACACCCTGGAGGCCGAGTCGATCCTCGTCATCCGCGAGATCGCGGCCGAGCTCGAGCGCCCGGTCCTGCTCTTCTCGGGCGGCAAGGACTCGGTCGTCATGCTGCACCTCGCGGCGAAGGCCTTCTGGCCGGCCCCGGTGCCCTTCCCGGTCCTGCACGTCGACACCGGCCACAACTTCCCCGAGGTGCTCGCCTTCCGCGACGCCACGGTCGAGCGCCTCGGGCTGCGCCTGGAGGTGGCCAGCGTGCAGGACTACATCGACGACGGGCGCCTGCGCGAGCGCGCCGACGGCACCCGCAACCCGCTCCAGACCCAGCCGCTCCTCGACGCCATCGCCCAGCACCGCTTCGACGGGGTCTTCGGCGGCGGCCGCCGGGACGAGGAGAAGGCCCGAGCCAAGGAGCGCGTCGTCAGCCTGCGCGACGAGTTCGGCCAGTGGGACCCGAAGAACCAGCGGCCGGAGCTGTGGAACCTGTTCAACCCGCGCCACCGGCCGGGCGAGCACGTGCGCGTCTTCCCGCTGTCGAACTGGACCGAGCTCGACATCTGGCGCTACATCGAGCGTGAGGGCATCGAGCTGCCCAGCCTCTACTACGCCCACGAGCGGGAGGTCTTCGCCCGGGACGGCATGTGGCTCGCCGTCGGGCCGCACTCCCAGCCGCGAGACGGCGAGGTCGTCCAGACCCGCCAGGTGCGCTACCGGACCGTCGGCGACATGTCGTGCACCGGCGCCGTCGAGAGCGACGCCGCGACCGTCGCGGATGTCGTCGTCGAGGTGGCGGCCAGCACCCTCACCGAGCGAGGGGCGACGCGGGCGGACGACCGGATCTCGGAGGCCGCCATGGAGGACCGCAAGAAGGAGGGCTACTTCTGATGGGCACCCTCCTGCGCCTCGCCACAGCCGGCTCCGTCGACGACGGCAAGTCGACCCTCGTCGGACGCCTGCTGCACGACACGAAGTCGGTCCTCACCGACCAGCTCGCCGCCGTCGAGCGCGTCAGCCGCGACCGCGGCCTCAGCGCCGCGGACCTCGCGCTGCTCACGGACGGCTTGCGCGCCGAGCGCGAGCAGGGCATCACCATCGACGTGGCCTACCGCTACTTCGCCACTGCGACAAGGTCGTTCGTCCTCGCCGACTGCCCGGGACACGTGCAGTACACCCGCAACACCGTCACCGGGTCGAGCACGGCCGACGTCGTCGTCCTGCTCGTCGACGCCCGCAAGGGGGTCCTCGAGCAGACCCGTCGGCACCTCGCCGTGACCGCCCTGCTGCGGGTCCCGCACGTCGTCGTCGCCGTGAACAAGATCGACCTCGTCGACTTCTCCGAGGAGGCCTTCGAGCGGGTCAACGCCGAGGTGCAGCAGGTCGCCCGCGACCTCGGCGTCGGCGACGTGCGCGCGATCCCCGTCTCCGCCCTCGCCGGCGACAACATCGTCGAGCGCTCCACGAGGACGCCCTGGTATGCCGGGCCGAGCCTGCTCGAGCTGCTCGAGGCGCTGCCGCCGTCGGACGACCCCACGGGCGAGTCCTTCCGGATGCCCGTGCAGCTCGTCATCCGGCCGCAGGGCGCGGCCCGCGACGCGGCCCACCGCGAGTACCGCGGGTATGCCGGCCAGGTGGCCTCCGGCGTCGTGCGCGTCGGTGACGACGTCGTCGCCCTGCCGTCGGGCCGGCGGACCACCGTCACCGGGATCGACCTCGGCAGCCGCGAGCTACAGGAGGCCTTCGCCCCGCAGTCCGTGACCCTGCGCCTCGCCGACGAGATCGACATCTCCCGTGGCGACGTCATCGCCTCGGCCGGCGACGCCCCGGAGCCGACGCAGGACGTGTCGGCCGTCGTCTGCTGGCTCGGCGACGCCCCGCTGCGGCCCGGCCAGCGGCTGCTGCTCAAGCACGGCTCCCGCACGGTGCAGGCCTTTGCCCGCACCATCGAGGGCGTCCTCGACCTCGACGACCTCACCGCCGTGCCGGCGGATGCCCTCTCGCTCAACGACATCGGCCGGGTGACGTTGCGCCTCGCGGCGCCCGTGCCCGTCGAGAACTACTCCGTGTCGCGGCGGGGCGGGTCCTTCCTGCTCATCGACGGCCACGACGGGAGGACCGTCGCGGCCGGCATGGTCGGGGCCACCCTGCGGACCGACGCGACACCCGCGCCGACCCAGCCGGAGGGCGACGAGGAATGGGACATCTGACGCCCGGCCTGCCTCTGGTCGTGCGGCTGGCAGGCCGGCTCGTCGTCGCCGTCGGCGGCGGGCCGGTCACCGCCAGGCGGGTGCGCGCCTTCGTCGACGAGGGAGCCGACGTCCGCGTCGTCTCGCCGTGGGTCTGCGAGGACGTGCTCGACCTCGTGCGCGAGGGTCGCCTCGAGTGGCAGGCGCGCGAGTATGCCGGTGCCGCGGACCTCGACGGGGCGTGGCTCGTGCACACCGCCACGGGTGACGTCCTGGTCGACCGGCGCGTCGCCGCCGACGCGCAGTCCCTGCGGATCTGGTGCGTGGACGCCACGGACGCCGCGTCCACCACCGCGAGCGTGCCCGCGCGTGCCACGGTCGAGCTGCCCGACGGTCCCGTGACGGTCGCCGCCTACGCCGGCGGCGACCCCGGCCTCGCCACCGTCGTGCGCGACGCCGTCGAGGACGGGCTGCGCCGCGGGGCGCTGCCGTTGCGTCGCACCCGGCCGCGCCCGGACGGCCTCGGCTGGGTCGCCCTCGTCGGTGGCGGCCCGGGGACGGACGGGCTGCTCACGGCCCGGGGCCACGAGCTGCTCGCCGGCGCGGACGTCGTCGTCGTCGACCGGCTCGCGCCCCGGGCGCTGGTCGAGCGCCTCCCGGCCGGAGTGCGGGTCATCGACGTCGGCAAGACCCCGGGCCACCACCCCGTCCCCCAGGAGGCCATCAACGCGATCCTCGTCGAGGAGGCGCAGCGCGGTCTCGGCGTCGTCCGCCTCAAGGGCGGCGACCCCTTCGTCCTCGGGCGCGGCGGCGAGGAGCGTGCGGCGTGCGAGGCGCACGGCATACCCGTCGAGGTCGTGCCCGGTGTGACGAGCGCGATTGCCGTGCCGGCCGCGGCCGGCATCCCGGTCACCCACCGAGGGGTGGCGCGCGGCTTCACCGTCGTGACCGGCCACGACGACATCCCGACCCTGCCCACCGGAGGCGACCACACCGTCGTGCTGCTCATGGGCATCACCCGGCTCGCCCGCACGGCCGAGCTGCTCGTGCTGCACGGCCGGGACCCCGAGACGCCGGTCGCCGTCATCGAGCGCGGTTTCGCCCCGACCCAGCGCACCACCATCGGGACGCTGTCGACGATCGCCGCGCTCGCCGCCGAGCGGGGGGTGCAGGCGCCCGCCGTCGTCGTCGTCGGCGACGTCGTCCGGCTGGCGACGCCGCAGGACGAGCCGGCATGAGGCGGCTGATCACCCTCGGGGTCGTCGGCCTGCTCGCCCAGCTCGTCGACGGCTCGCTCGGCATGGGCTACGGGGCCACGTCGTCATCGCTGCTGCTCGCCGTCGGGCTGACCCCGGCGGCCGCGAGCGCGGCCGTCCACCTCGCCGAGCTCGGGACCAACGCCGTGTCGGGCGCGGCGCACTGGCGGCTCGGCAACGTCGACCGCCGTCTCGTGCTGCGCCTGGGCGTGCCGGGCGCCATCGGCGCCTTCGGCGGCGCGACCCTGCTCTCGCACCTCTCGACCTCGGCGGCGGCGCCGGTCATGGCCGGCATCCTCGCAGTCCTCGGCGTCTACATCCTGTGCCGCTTCGCGCTGCGCCCCCCGGCGACGGCCCGGGCGGGCGCGTCGCCGCACGGCGCCCGCTTCCTCGTGCCGCTGGGCTTCGTCGGCGGCTTCGTCGACGCCACCGGTGGCGGCGGCTGGGGGCCGGTGTCGACGACGACGCTGCTCTCGGCGGGCCGCACCGCGCCCCGGACGGTCGTGGGCTCGGTCGACACGTCGGAGTTCCTCGTCACCCTCTCGGCCAGCGTCGCCTTCCTCCTCGGGCTAGGCACCGCGGGCATCGACTTCCGTTACGTCGCAGTGCTGCTCGCCGGTGGCCTGGTCGCCGCGCCCGCAGCCGCCTGGCTCGTCAGCCGGCTGCCGGCGACAGTCCTCGGCACGGGTGTCGGCGGGCTCATCGTGCTGACCAACCTGCGCACCATCCTCGGCGCCACGGGCGCCTCCGCGGGGGTCGGACGCTCCGTGTATGCCGCCGTCGTCCTCGCGTGGGTCAGCCTCGTCCTGCTCGCGGTCCGGCGTCACCGCGAGCGGACCGCGCCTTCCCCTGCTCGGCAGCTGGAGCGGGAGACGGCGCCGGCGGGCTGATGCGGACGACGCGGAATACGGGGAAGTCCGCCGCGATCCGCTCGAACTCCTCCAGCGGGGCGTGCCGGTCCACCGGCACGTGCGGCCGAGCCCCGGGGGCGAGCTCGAGGTAGCGTCGCAGGATCGGTGCTCGGTCCGCAGGCTCGACCTCGACGAGGATCACGGGCTCCCGGCCGCCACGCATGAGCACCGCGCGGCCCTCGGCCGCCCGCACGTTGCGCACCCAGTTCGCCCGGGTGCCGAGCATCGAGACGAGGTACCGCTCGCCGTCGAGGTCGGCGACGACCACGGGGAAGGTGACCCGTCGACCCGTGCGCCGCCCGGTGACCTCGAGGGTCATGGCCCGGGCGGGCGACAGCAGCCCGGCGGAGTAGAGCAGCTGCGAGACGCGGTTCATCATCCGGGCCACGCCGTGGGGGCGCGCACCGCGGTACATCCACCGCTTGAGGCCGTGCAGCCGCCGCACCACGCCCGGTCGCCCGTCACTCGTCCTGCCCATCCCGAGCCTCCTTTCGCGGCCGGACCCGCTCTGCCTGATCCGCTCTGCCTGATCCGCTCTGCCTGATCCGCTCTGCCTGACCCGCTCTGCCTGACCCGCCGGCATCCCCCTCGGGTGCCGGCACCCTCAGCCTTCGCGCCGGCGCGCCCGGGCGGCAAGAGTCGTTGGTCCTGCCCCGTGGTGGGACGGGCATCGGCGGCGGTGACCCCCGCAGGCGGGGAGCGGACGGGCGACTCGGGGCGTCACTCCTGCGCGGACCGCCGCTGGGCGTCGTCGAAGGCCATGACCGCGCTCGCCTCGGCGGCGTCGGCCCCGGCCGCGCGGGCCGCACGGTAGCGGCCGATGTTGGCCGAGGTCGCCGACATCATGGCAGCCACCTTGCCGCGGCCGTAGGTCATGGAGTGGGCGGCCCCCACCCCGAGGCGCCCACCGACCTCGATGGCGTCCTGGTCGGCGCCGAGGTAGAGGAACTGCCAGCCGTAGCTGCGCGTCTGCGTCTCGATCATCGCCTTCACCTGGGCGTGCGTGAACTCCCGGGAGGCGTTCTCGTGGCCGTCGGTCATGATGCCGAGGATGACGCTGCCGGGCCGCTGCTCCTCGGGCAGGGCGGCGAGGCGGCACCCGGCGTCGGTGACGAGCCGGCCGATGGAGTCGAGCAGTGCCGTGGTGCCGCGCGGCTGCAGCCGTAGTGGCGGGACGTCGGCCACCAGGACGTCGCGATACACCTCGGAGTACTCGTCGTCGAACTGGGCGAGGGTGACCCGGCACTCGCCGGGCTGGTGTCGCTGCTCGGCGATGAAGGCGTCGAAGCCGCCCTCGGTGTCAGATCGGATCGACTCCATCGATCCTGAGCGGTCGAGCAGGAAGTAGATGGCGGTGCGGTTGGGGTCGGTCATCGTGGTGCCTCTCTCGGGACGGGGTGACGCGGCTGGCTGCCGGTCACGTGGGACGCCTGGCGCGGAAGCGCAGCGGCCGGGGCTCCTCCGTCGCCTCGTCGGCGACCCGGTGCCGCCCCTGCTCGAGGTCGTAGCGCGCCCGCTCGACGCCCGAGGCGGTCACCCGACCGCGACCGGCGTCGTATGCCGCGAGCAGCGAGGTGCGGGCGAGGCGCGGGCCGACCGCGTTCTCCGACAGGCCGGCCAGCGCCCCCGCCGTGCGGATCGTGCTGCCTGTCTCGAGAATCGCGGCGGCCATGGCCTCGTCGATGGCTCTCGTCAGGTGCTCCTGGGCCGCCCGCAGGTGCGGCAGCGCCTCGGTCGGAGCCTTGGGCGTCGCCTGCGAGAGCTCGTGGGCTGCCGCCCGAATGGCGGCGTCCACCGGACCGGCTGGCTCGTCAGTACGCATACCCTAGCGTAGGCGCACTAACTGCGGTTACGAAATAGCGAGGGCACCCCCTCCCACCCCCGTCGAGTGGCCACTTTTGTACGGGTACGGACGTGCGGATGTGGCCACTCGACGGG
>NZ_DASSMH010000079.1:0-15357 GCF_035688975.1 Intrasporangium sp.
AGAGCTGCACGCTGCTCAGCCCAAGTGACCGTGCGGCCCTGACGAGCAGCGGGTCGACCGTGCGGACGCCCGCGATGGTGTTGAGCAGCACCGGGAAGAAGCTCGCGTAGGCGACGATCGAGATCTTGCTCGTCTCGCCGATCCCCAGGAGGAGGACGAAGACCGGTAGCAGGGCGAGGGCCGCCGTGTTGCGGAAGAGCTCGAGTAGTGGCGTGAGGAGCTCGCGCAGTGCGTCGTACCACGCCACCACGAGCCCCGTGGCGACCCCGGCGACGAGCGCGGCACCGAAGCCGACGACCGAGCGCCCCAGGCTGGCGGCGAGGTGCTGCTGCAGCTCGCCGCTCGCGGCGAGGCTCCACCACGCCCGGAGGACCTCGTGCAGTGGCGGCAGGAAGACCCGCCGGGCGGGATCGAGCAGGAACTGCGCACCGAGCTCCCACAGCAGGAGGAAGAGCACGACGGCCGCCGAGCGCCTCCCGGCCGCTCGCAGTCCGGGGACCACCCGGGACTTCCGGGCCTGGCGGGACGAGATCCGCTCGCTGACGGGCGCGGTCGAGGACGCCTCCGCCTCGCCGGGCGGGTCGGTGGACGCGCGCGATGGGTCAAGGGTCGCGGTGCTCATCAGGCTGCCCTTTCCGTGCCGTCGGGCTGGATCTTGAGGTGGCCGGCGTCCTGAGCCCTGCGGACCTCCTCGTGCAGGAGCGTCCAGACCTCGTGCCGGTAATGGGTGAACGCGGCGTCGGAGCGCAGGTCCGCTGCCGCCTGCCGGTCTCCGAGGTCGATCTCGACGAGTGCCTTGAGCCGGCCCGGGCGCGAGCTGAGGACCGCCACCCGCTGCCCGAGGTAGACCGCCTCCTCGATGCCGTGCGTGATGAACACGACGGTGGTGCCGGTCGCTCGCCAGATCCTGAGCAGCTCCTCCTGCAGCTGCTCGCGGGTCTGGGCGTCGAGCGCCGCGAACGGCTCGTCCATGAGCAGGATCCCCGGCTGGTAGGCGAGGCTGCGGGCGATGGCGACCCGCTGCTTCATGCCGCCGGACAGCTCATGCGGATAGCGGTCCTCGAAGCCTTCGAGGCCGACCAGGGCCAGCTGCTGCCGTGCCCGGTCGTTGCGGTCGCGGCGGGGGATCCCTTGCTGTTCGAGTCCGAAGGTCACGTTGGCCAAGGTCGTCCGCCACGGGAACAGGGCGTACTGCTGGAAGACGATGCCCCGGTCCAGACCCGGCCCCGTCACCTCCTGTCCGTCGACCTGGACGCTGCCGGTGGTGGGGCGGCTGAGACCACCGAGCAGGTCCAGCAGCGTCGTCTTGCCGGACCCGCTGGGCCCGACGAGAGTGAGGAACTCACCGCGCGGCACGTCGAGGCTCAGGTTCTCGATGGCTCGCAGGGTGCCGCCTTGCGGCTGCTCCCGCGTCGCCCGCAGGGTGAATTCCTTCGTGACGCCCCGCAGCTCGATCTGCGCGTTCATGACGCGCCCACCAGGGCGTTGAGTCTGTTCGTGTACAGGTCCGCCGGCTTGAGGGCACCCTCGGTCAGGATGCCGCTGCCGACGAGCCAGTCCTCCCACCGGGTGAAGTCCGCGTCGCTCACCGCGCCGCCCTTCGAGGCGACGCCGACGCTCTTCCAGTACTTGAGGTTGTCGGTCCTCTCGTTGCGGTGCCGCGCCTCGATGATCTTGGTGAACCGGGCGATGACCTGGTTGCGGGCCGTCGTGCGCTCCCACTCGATCGCCTTGGCGACGCCCGTCACGAACTCCTTTGCTGCATCGGGGTGCTGGGCGATGAAGTCGCTCCTCAGCACGTACTGCCCGCCGTTGAAGGCCCCGAACATCCCGTAGTCGCTGAAGAGCGACCGCACGCCGCCCGCTGCCACGGCGTGGTCCTGCAGCACCCCGCCGAGCGTGGCCACGTCGATCTGCTCCCGACGCAGGGCCTGCTCAGTGTCATTCGGGGGCAGAGGCACGAGCTGCACCTGGGCGACCTCCGCAGGGGTCAGGCCGCTCTTGCGCAGGTAGGTGTCGATAACCGCTTCGGCATGTGCGCCCAACGTGTTGACCGCGACCTTCTTGCCGACGAGGTCGCGCGCCGTGCGGATGGGGCTGCCCTGCAGCACGTAGAAGCCGTTGAAGGTCCTCGCGTCCTCCCCGTAGTAGTTGACGACCGCCTTGACCGGGGCCCCGGCCGCGATGAGCTTGACCACCGCGCCGGAGAACGCCCCGCCGAAGTCGGTCTGAGCAGTTGCCGCTGACTGGATGTCCTGAGGGCCGCTGGTCGTGTTGCCGACCCAGTCGAGCCTGACGGTCGGGAAGTAGCCAAGGTCCGCCGCGAGCTCGGGGAGGGTCACGGTGTTGGCCCACCCCTGGTAGCGCAGCGTCACGGGGCCCCCCTGCGACCCTCCTGCCCCGCTCGACGGCAGCGAGCAGGACGCGAGGGAGAGGACGCCGAGGACGCCGACGACCCCGTATGCCGTGGACGCGCGCATCAGGCCACCGCCTCGCGGCGCTGGTACCCGGCTGCCACAAGGGCGTAGCCGGCGACGATGTCGAGGAATGCCGAGGTGACCTGATGCACCGGGCGCTGTGCGACCTCCGCCAGTACGACCTCGCCGTGGTCGAAGAATGTGACGTGGTCCGCCAGGACGAACCAGCCGGGCGCGATGGCGCTCGGTGCCAGGCTGGCCAGCACCGGTCGCAGGGCGTAGTCGACCGCGAGCACGTGGGCCAGCGTGCCGCCGGTGGCGACCGGAAGGACCGCCTTTCCCTCGAGCGCGAACTGCGGCAGCAGGTCGAGGAAGGTCTTGAGCAGGCCCCCGTAGGCCGCCTTGTAGACCGGAGTGGAGACCACGACCGCGTCGGCGGCCTCGATGGTGGCGACCGCCAGCGCGATGTCCGGATCGGTCGCGTCGCCCTTGAGCAGGGGCCCGGGGGGCAGGTCTCGAAGGACGAGGGGAACCACGACGTGGCCGGCTCGCTGGAGCTGGGTCGCGATGGTGGACAGGACCGCGTCGGTGCGCGACCTCGTTGATGGACTGCTGGATATCGTGGCAATGACAGCCATGACTGACCTTTCGAGAGCGTGGGATACCGCCGGTCATGCGTCAGGCGCACGACCGTTGATGCGGAGGGTGTGTTGTGGGAAGCGTTGGACGGTGAGGCGCGTCAGGACCGACAGAGCGCGCTGGCGACGCGCCGTAGCTGGACATGCCGGCGCACGACGCGGCTCAGCTCACGTCCCAGCTGCGGAGTTCGCTTGTCCATGAATGGCTTCCGTCCTCGGGTGAGGCCCGAGAGCCTCGCGCTTGCGCGAGTCGGGTGACCCGCGCCAGGTCTTCACCCGGAGCACCCCACCGCGAGTGGGAGGGTTGCTGTCCAGCAAGCCGGGGCTGTCACTGGAGCTCATGACCTGCGACAGAAGGTAGCCCGTTTCTTATCGCCTATCAATCCGATAGGAGATACGTCCCGCATCGTGGGACCGCACCCGCGAGTGGCGAGACTGAAGCGGCTACCTACAGGCCGGGGCGCGGGCGCCGCAGTGAGGAAAGGCCTACCCGCACCGTTGCGGGCATACACCGCGTTTCACGCTTGCTGGTCGGCGGCCTTGCGGATGTTCTGGAGCGTCGTCCGGCCCCCGGCGACCTGCTTGGCATGCAGACGGACGGCCGTGTACATCGCCTTCAGCAAGGCGGCACCCTTGCGCTGCTCCAGCACGGTCATGGAGTGATCGAGCCTGGTGCCGCCAGCGCTGGGACTGAGCTCGTAGCCCCAGATGACGCGGCCGCCCTTGCCGGGATTTTCGTCCCTCATCGGCGGGAAGGAGACCCACTCCAGGCGCTTGCACCCCTCGACCGCCGTGATCTCAGAGGGCGCGTCGAACTCGGCGTGCCGTCGGATGTAGGTGATCAGGTCCCACACCCGCTGCGGCGGTGCGGCGATCTCGATCGACTCTCGGAAGCTTGTGACGACGTCGCCCTCCGTCGGCCCTCCTCATCCAGCACGCATACCAGCGTATGCCGCCGAGAGCACCTCCGGGCAGCACGCATCAACGTCGACGTGCCATGGGGCCCGGTCGAAGCTGCGTCGCGTCCGAAGACTCGACTTCGGGCTCTCCCGGCACCCTCGCCACCCTCACCTCGTCGGATCGAGGCGGCTCATAGCCCCGACGGGGTCCCGCCTGAGCGCCCGTGGTTGTGCATCACGTGCTTGGTGCGTGAGTAGTCGTCGAGCGCGTACAACGAGAGGTCTCGACCGTAGCCGGATCCCTTGAAGCCACCCCACGGCGCCTCGGTGGCGAGCACCAAGTGGGAATTGACCCAGACGGTGCCGAAGTCGAGCTTGCCGGGAAGGTCGAGCGCTCGACGGGAGTTCTCGGTGAACATCGATGCCGCGAGCCCGTAGGGCACGTCGTTGGCGCGCCGGATCGCCTCGTCCTCCTCCTCGAACGTCTCGACGGTGATGACCGGACCGAAGATCTCTTCGCGCGTCACCTCCGCATCACCGGGAACGTCGACGAGCACCGTGGGTGGGACGAAGAAGCCCGGGCCGTGCAGCGGCGCACCTCCCAGTGCGGCCCGGATCCCCGCGCTTGCCGCCCGCTCCAGGTAGCCCGTCACCCGGTCGAAGTGGGCCTTGGACACCAGCGGACCGATCTCGACGTCGTCACCGGCGCCGGGCTCGCCGACGACGAGGGTTGACACCTCGCGGACGAGGTGCCCCACGAACTCCTCGGCCACCGAGGAGTGCACCAGCACGCGGCAGGCGGCGCCGCACTCCTGCCCGGAGTTCCAGTAGCCGGCCGCCCGCAGCGACGCCGCCGCGGCCGCCAGGTCGGCGTCGGGGAACACGATGACCGGCGCCTTGCCGCCCAGCTCGAGGTGGACGCGCTTCAGTGACTCTGCCGCGCCCTTGGCCACGGCTCGGCCGCTGGCGACCGAGCCGGTCAGGGCGATCATGTCGATGTCGGGGTGGACTGAGAGCCGCCCGCCGACCTCGGGACCGTATCCCGTCACGATGTTCAGCACCCCTGCCGGAAGCAGGTCCGCAACCAGCTCGGCGAATTTCAGCGTGGTGAGCGGCGTCTGCTCCGACGGCTTCAGCACCAGCGTGTTCCCCGCCGCGAGGATGGGCGCCACCTTCCAGGCCGCCATGAGCAGCGGGTAGTTCCACGGGGTCACCACGCCGATCACCCCGAGCGGCTCGCGCACGATCACCGACAGGTGGTCGGCGGTGTAGTCCCCCGCGGCCTGAGAGGTGATCGAGCGCGCCGCCCCCGCCATGAACCGGAAGGTGTCGACACTGCTGGAGATGTCATCGCGGGAGACCGCGAGCGGCTTGCCGGCATTCGCCGACTCCAGCCGCACCAGCAGGTCGGTGTTCTCCTCGATCCGGTCGGCCAGCTTGAGCAGGACCTCCGCACGGTCCTTGGGCGTCAGGGCGCGCCACGCGGGCTGCGCGGCCCGGGCGGCGGTCACGGCGACGTCAACGTCGGCGGCGGTCCCCTCGGCAACACGTGCGAACGCCGAGCCGGTGCAGGGGTCGACGACGTCGATGAACCGGCCGGAGCCGCCCGGGCGGAACTCGCCGTCGATGAAGTGCTGCTCGGGTGGCAGGTCATCCTGGGCCAGCAGGGACGAACCTTCGCTGCGTCGGATCTCGAACGGGGCGGAAACGGACGTGGTCATGGGAGCTCCAGGTGTCGGGACGAGACGGACCGGATCGTTGATCAGGCCACGGGCTGGGAACGGAAGGCGGAGGCGAGCTGCGCGATGTGGCGGGCGTCCGCAGGCTCGAGGGACAGCGTCGGCTCGCGGGTCGAGCCGGCCGGGAAACCGGCCGCCTCCAGCGCCACCTTGACGGCGGCGATGTAGTTCACCGACAACGCCGCGTCCAGCAGTGGATACACGACTGCCCACGCCTGCCTCGCGGCGTCGAGGTCACCCGACTCGACCGCGTCGTAGACGGCGACGAGCTCGGCCGGCACGACGTTCGCGGTTCCGGCCATCACGCCCGCGGCACCGGAGACGAGCGAGGAGAGGATCAGGCTGTCCCAGCCGACGAAGGTGCCGACCAGGTCGCCGTAGTGGTGGATCAGCTGGGCAGCCTGCGCCATGTCGGGAGAGGTGTTCTTGACATAGCGGATGTTCTCGACCTCCCGGGCCAAGGTCGCGACGGTGTCTGGGGTCAGGTCCACGCCGGTGACCGCCGGCAGGTTGTACAACATCACCGGGATCTCGACCGAGCTGGCCACTCGGCGCAGGTAGTTCGTGGTCTCCGCCAGCGACAGTGGCTCGTAGAAGGGCGCGACAGGCATGACGACGTCGACGCCGACCGACTGCGCATGGCGCGACAACGCGACTGCCTCCGCGGTGCTCGTCGAGCCGGTCTGGGCGATCACCGGCACCCGGTGCGCGGTCTGGTCGACGACGGTTTCGACCACCAGTCGGCGCTCGTCGACGGTCAGCGCGCTGAACTCGCCGGTGGAGCCGCAGGCGACGACTCCGTGGACCCCACCGTCGATGGTGCGGTCGACCAGCGCGCGCAGGGTGGTCTCGTCAAGCTCGCCGTCGGGCCCGAACGGGGTGGCCAGTGCGACGAGTACGCCGCTCAGCGCTGCTGCCATGATGCGTGTCCTTTGGTGAGGGGGGAATGGTTGGGTTCCGGCTCGACCCGAGGGAGGGGTCCCAGGTGCCGCGCTCGTTGGTGGTCGGTGGCGAGCAGGCTCGCAGCCTCCTGAGCGGCGGCGAAGCCGGTCTGGATGGCGGTTTCGGTGTAGAGGGTCCCGAGGTAGTCGCCGGCGAGCAGCACGCGCCCTCCTCGCCGCATCAACGTCGGCTGCAGCTTGGCCCGACCGGGGAAGCTGTACGGCGATCCGTCCTTCCATCGGGAGACGCCGGCCTCGACGACGCTGTCGCTGAACCCGGCCCCGAGCACCTCCTCGAGGTCCCTCAGATGGGTCTCGATGACCTCGCTGTCGCTCTTGTCGAGCAGGTTGCGGCCGAGGTTGCCCGGGGAGAAGGTCATGATGCTGCCGCCGACCTGACGCTCCCGCTCGCTGCCACGCACGATGCTGGCCTGGTTCAAGGCGATGGCGAAGGACCGTTTCGGTGCGCTGATGGCATACACGGGATCCCATCGACGCGCAGAGGTCTCGTTGGTGAGGAAGGCGGCGCTCACGTGTGGTCCGTACCTGACCTTGCTCAGGGCTTCGCGCACCTCCGCCGGCAGGTCCACCGCGACGCGATGGGCGACCGTGGCGGGCGTGGCGAGCACCACCGTCCGAGCCTCGACCTCGCGGTCGGTCCCGTCCTGGCGGTAGCGGACGACCACGGAGTCGCGTCGGTGGACGACCTCCTGCACCTCGGCGCCCAGCTGCAGCCGGTCCCCCTGAGCAGCCGCCAGCGCCTCGGTCAGGGTGGAGGGCCCACCCACGATCCCCCGGCTCAGTCCCTGCCCCACGTTCCACACGAGGCTGAAGTAGCCGATGCCCGCTCCGGCCGAGATCTCGTCGGTCTCGCCGGCCGACCGCGTGACGGTGGTCCGGAAGAGGGCGTCCGCGTCCTCGGGCAGCTCGCCGATGAAGTCCTTGAAGGTGCGCTCGTTCTCGAAGTCGTAGATGCGCTGCTGGCGAACGGCGCCGTGTTCCCCCTGACGCTGACGGACCACCCCCGCATACCTGATGACTGAGGCGCCCACCTTGATTCCCGTGCGGATCAACGCAACCCGCGCGACCGGGGACATCGGGATCCTGAAGGGGTACGTCTCGACCCGGCCGTTGACGAGGAACTTGCCGTTCATGAACATGCTCGTCAACGAGCCGGGCACCCCGACGGCGTCGACCCCCGCCTTCCGCAGCAGGGTGTCCGTCGACGAGCCGGGGCCGGCGAAGATGTGACCGCCCCAGTTGAGCCAGTACGGTCCGCGCCGCTCGGATCGGATCCGCCCGCCGATGCGGTTGTCTGACTCCAGCAGCAGGGTGTCCTGGTGCCGCAGGCTCCACCCCGCGGTGAGACCGGCCAGCCCACCGCCAACGATCACGACATCCTTCATGTCGCCTCCTCTCCAATCGAAAGTTCCACTGTCACGGCCGGGCCCGGGTCAGGGAGCACCCGGGGGCAGGAACTGACCGGGGCCCGGCATACGGTCAGTGCCTGCAGCTACTGCACCGGGGCATCCCGGCGCTCGGACAGGCTGCGCAGGAAGATCCGCGTGGCCTCCGCCTGCGGGTTGTCGATCACCTGGGAGGGCGGCCCCTGCTCGGCGACCTGCCCATCCGCCATGAACACGACCTCGTCGGCCACGCTGCGCGCGAAGCCGATCTCGTGCGTCACGACGATCATCGTCATGCCGCTTCGGGCCAGCGCCTTCATGACCTCGAGGACCTCGCCCACCAGTTCCGGGTCGAGCGCCGACGTCGGTTCGTCGAAGAGCATGACCGACGGCTTCATGACCAACGCCCGGGCGATGGCCACCCGCTGCTGCTGTCCACCTGAAAGTGTGCTCGGATACTGGTCGGCCCGATCCGCCAGCCCGACGCTCTTCAACAGCTCCATGGCCTCGCTGCGGACCTCTTCGGGCCGACGGCCCAGAACGCGGACCGGCGCCTCCATGAGGTTCTCGAGCACCGTGAGGTGCGGGAACATGTTGAAGGCCTGGAACACCATGCCGGTCTGGGCCCGCTGCCGCGCGATCTCGTTCGGCTTCAGCTCGTGCAGCTTGTCGTGCCTCAGCTTGTAGCCGACCACTTCACCGTTGACGATGACGGCTCCGCTCGAGGGCTTCTCGAGGTGGTTGATGCACCGCAGCATCGTCGACTTGCCGGACCCCGAACGCCCGAGGATGCAGACGACCTGCCCCCGGCGGACCTCGAGGTTGACCGACTTGAGGACCTGCAAGGACCCGAAGCTCTTGGTCAGACCGACGATCCGCACGATGGCGTCGCGCCCTGCCTGAGGGGTCGTGGATGGGGTGGTGTCGATGCTCATCACTCGGTCTCCTCCGCTGCGACAAGCGCTTTCCGGACGCGCCGGCGCCTCTTGGTGGGGGTGAGGCTGATGTTGGCCCCGCGGCCGAAGTAGCGCTCGACATAGCCCTGGGCGATGGTGAGCACGGTGGTGCAGAACAGGTACCAGAGCGACACCACGATCAGGAGCGGGATCGTCTCGAACGTCTGGGTGTAGATCATCTGTGCCGAATAGAGCAGGTCCGGCAGCGCGATGACGCTCACCAGGGAGCTGTACTTCAGCATGCCGATGATCTGGTTTCCGGTGGGGGGGATGATGACGCGCAGCGCCTGCGGAAGGATGATCCGCCGGAACGTCATCATGGGGTTCATCCCCAGTGCCAGCGCCGCCTCGGTCTGCTGCCGAGGCACCGACAGCAGGCCACCGCGCACGATCTCGGCCATGTAGGCGGATTCGTGCAGAGCCAGGCCAAGCAGGGCCACCAGCCACAGTGTCAGTACCGAGTTGGTGTCGGCGCTGGCGAACACGGGTCCCCCGAAAGGGATTCCGATGCCCAGCCGAGGGAACAGGGCCGACAGGTTGTACCAGAACACCAGCTGGATGAGCAGCGGGGTTCCCCGAAAGAACCACAGGTAAGCACCTGCACACAGCCGCAGGATCCTGTTCTCCGACAGTCGGCACGTGGCGAGGACCACACCCAGCACGATGGCGATCGACATCGACACCGCCGTGAGCAGGAGCGTCCGGCCGAGTCCGGCCATGATCTGGGGGTAGAACAGGTAGTGCCAGACGATGTCCCACTGGAAGTTCTCGTTCGTGACGAGTGAGTTGACCAGGACCGCCACGAGCAGGAGCAGGATGGCCGCCGCGAGGGTGCGACCGGGGTGGCGGAGGGGGACGGTCTCCTTCGCCAGGGTCTGCTCGTCCATGGACAGCGAGGAGGTCCGGGTCTGCGTCGAAACGTCGTCAGCCGAAGGCGTCACCATGATCAGCTCCTCATCGTCTCGGGCCGTCAGCTGACCGGCTCGGGGGTGATCTCTGACTTGTCGACCGCGCCGAGACCGCCGTTGAGGTCATCGAGGATCTTCTTGAGCCGACCCGTCTGGATCAGCTTGTTCGTGGCTGCCTCGAAGGCCTTCGCCATGGCCTTGGTGTCGGCGTTGCGCGGCAGAGCCAAACCCGTCTTGATCTGGGGCGCGAACGGCAGGTCGAGCAGCTTGAACTTGCCCTTCGACTGGTCCACCGAGTACGCGACCTGGCTACCGCTGGCGAGGTTGGCGTCGATCCGCCCCTGGCTGAGGGCCAGGTTGACGGTGGCCTGCGTGGCGAAGGTCTTGACCGTCGTGGCCGCTCCCCCGCCCGCGTTGCACTTCGCAGCCAGCTCCTCGGCATACGCCGCCTCTGAGGATCCGAGGGCCGCCCCGATGGTCAGCCCGCAGACGTCGCTCGGGCTGGCGAAGGAGGTCTTGCTCGAGCTGGCCGGCACCATGACCGCGTCTCTGGAGACGTGGTTGACCACGAACGTCACGGACTTCTTGCGTTCGTCGGTGACGTTGATCTCGCCGGTGGCAGCGTCGTAACGGCCCGCCTGCAGCCCGGGGATCACGCCGTCGAACGGGATGATGACGAAGTTGACCTTGAGCCCGAGGAGAGCGGCGGCCTCCCGCGTGATCTGGATGTCCCAGCCGGTGGGCGCGCCGCCGCCCGGCGGCACCATCACGGCCGGCGCGTACACGGCCGCGGCGACGTTGATGGTGCCCTTGTCCTTGATCGACTTTGGAAGCAGGTCCGCCAGCGCGGTGTCCTGCGCCGGCAGCGCGCTGTCCTGCGCCGGCTGACCCGGGGCCCCGGCCTTGGCCTGATCGAGGGACTGGCCGCAGGCGGACGCGCTGAGGAGCGTCCCGAAGAGGGCAGTGGCCACCGTGGCCTTCTTGAGCCGGGTCGTGGTGGAGCTCGTCATTGAATCTCCTAGGTGAGATGGTGCGGTGTTCTGTGGGGCGGGGCCGACCTGACGGTTCGCACGTCGTGCCGAGGTGGGCAGGGCCAGGTCCCGCGGGGTCCGACGACCCCCACGTCGCACGACCCGTGGTTCGCGTCGAGACGAGGTGACGAGTCGCGCTGCCTGCGGCGGCACCGACCCGTCGGGGCCGGGCCCCCGCATGTTCTGTCACCGCAACTCTAGGATATGATCAAATATCAAACAAGGGTCTGACCGCGGAATCTTCCCGATCGTGGGAACTCGGCGTCCGACGACGGCATCGCTGCCTGCCCAACCTGGGACGACAACCAGGCCCGTATGCTGTGAGCACCACCGGGACCTCGGAAGGGGGACGAGGAGCGCCCCAACACGGCACTGCTTCTCATGCACATGCCCATCGAGAAAGTTGGAGAGGCGCTGCTGACCGACAAGGTCTTCGCGACCATCCGGACGTCGATCCTGAACGGCGAGCTGCCGGCGGGGTACCGGCTGCGGATCGATGACCTCGCGGAACGCGTCGGCACCAGCCACATGCCCGTGCGAGAGGCGATCAAGCGCCTCGAGGAAGCAGGTCTGGCCGAGCGGGTGCCCCATCGGGGCGCAGTGGTCCGAGGCCTGACCCAGCAGGAGCTCCTCCACGTCTATGCCGTGCGGCGCGTCCTCGAGATGGAGGCAGCCCGCCAGGGCTCGGAGCGGATCACGTCCGAGGACGTCGAGAAGATGCAGGTGCAGTACGACGAGATGCGGGCCGCGATCGTGGACAAGGACGCCATCGCGGTCCTCGATCGCGACGAGGACTTCCTCACCGTGCTCTACCAGGCCTCCGGCAACCCCGTGCTCACCAGCACGATCAAGGGCCTGTGGGAGCAGTGCAGGTTCTACAAGATCGTCGGCGCGCGGGTCACCTTGGAGGCCGAGGACGACTCACCCTTGTGGCGCTTCCAGGCTGAGCTCCTCGAAGCCGCGCGCAGCCGCGACGCCAACCTCGCAGCCGAGATCACCAGCGCCTCGCTTCACAACGCCACCGCCCGCATTCGCGCTCAGCTGACGACGGACACATCGGACAAGGCAGAAGCCGCCGGCTGACGCCCGTGCACGGCGTCCTCTACCGGGCAGCTGACCTCTTGGGAGGTGACCTTGCGGCTGGAGGCGTGCTTGCTCGTGGTGTATCCGGCCCGACCCGCCGAGTGGAGTCACCCGGAGGCGTTGGTCACCGACTGAGCTGGGGAGCCACCGTGTCGGCGATGTCCGCGAGGTGGTCCAGGTCGGACATGTCGAGCACTTGCAGGTAGAGGCGGGTCGTCCCCAGGGCAGCCAGGGTGCCGATCTTGTCGACGATCTCGGCCGGCGAGCCCACCAGCCCGTGATGGCGCAGCTCGTCGGGGTCGCGGCCAATGGCCTCGGCCCTGCGGCGGGTCGTTGCGTCGTCCTTGCCGAGGCAGATGGTCTGGGCCGCGGACAACGTCAACTCAGGGGCGGAGCGGCCGACCCGCTCGCACGCAGACCGCGCCGCCGCGTAGAGCGCGGCCGTGTCCTCGATGGACTGCAAAGGCGCGTTGAACTCAGCCGCGTAGCGGGCGGCCAGGGCCGGCGTCCGATTCCGGCCAACGCCGCCGACGATGATGGGCACTCCCCCGGACTGGACCGGCTTCGTCAGCGCAGGCGAGTCCACCAGACGGTAGTGACGCGCCGAGTAGGAAAAGGTGGACCCGGGTGGGGTCGCCCACAACCCGGTGATGATCGCGAGCTGCTCCTCCAACCGCTCAAAACGCTCCCGCAACGGTGGGAAGGGGATGCCGTAGGCCGTGTGCTCCACGTCCACCCACCCGGTTCCGATTCCAAGTTCGAGACGACCTCCGCTCATCTGGTCCACGCCGGCGGCCTGGATAGACAGCAGCCCGGGCAGGCGGAACGTCGCCGACGTGACGAGCGTGCCCAGCCGGATCCTCCTCGTGTCCCGAGCGAGGCCGGCGAGGGTGGTCCAGGCATCGGTCGGCCCAGGGTGGCCATCCCCGTTCCAGCCGATGAAGTGGTCAGATCGGAAGAACCCATCGAAGCCAAGGGCCTCGGTGGCCGTCGCGACCACCAGGATGTCGTCGTAGGTGGCTCCCTGCTGCGGCTCAACGAAGATGCGAAGACTCACGGACATGAACCGCATCGTCCTCCGCGACCTCGCCTATGCGCCATCGGCAACGCCGGAGCCCAGGGGGACAAGAGGGACAGCGCCGGTCGGGACTCTGATCCTCGACGTGCGTTTCCGAGGGTGGATGGCGGTGGCGGCGGGATTTGAACCCACGGTGGAGTTACCCCCCCACACGCTTTCCAGGCCTGCGCACCGACGTTCGCGACCTCTCGCGCGCGGCCGCTCGTGCTCAACGGCCGCCCAGCCGAACGCTCGAGAACGGCGAGTGCACGCCGCGAATGAGACGAGAAAAGAGACCGAAGCGTCGTTCGGCAGAGCCAGGCGTGGCGCGCAGACACAGGTGTCCCCACTCCGGCTTGCGGGTTCCTCTCTTGACGCGGTCCTCAGGCAACGGGGTGCAACTCGAACCGCAGTCCGAGGGCGCTGGTCACCTTGAGGATCGTCGACCAGGTCGGGTTGCCGTCCTCGGAGAGTGCCTTGTAGAGGCCGTCGCGGCTCATGCCAACGCGGCGGGCGAGTTCGCTCATGTTTCGGGAGCGTGCGATCACACCAAGAGCACGCGGAACCGCGCTTGGGTCCTCGGCGGACTCTTCGAGGGCAAGTTCAAGGTAGCCTGCTACGTCGTCGAGGTAGTCAGCCACGTCGAACGGCTGGTACTTCTCACTCCCGGTAGTCATTGCTCCCTCCGTCTGGCACTTGATCGGCTCGCCACTCGTCCGCCAGCTCGTGCGCCTTCTCAATGTCCTTCTGCTCCGTCGACTTGTCGCCGCCGCAGAGCAGCAGGACCAACACATCGCTTCCCTGGAGGTAGTAGACGCGGTATCCCGGACCCACATCGAGGCGTCGTTCCGAGACGCCCCTCCCGACCGGCGCAACATCGCCCCGGGTGGTCGTTGGCCAACCGGTCAATGCGCTCGATAATGCGGAGCTTGCCCTGCTTGTCCTTCAGTTTTCGGATCCACTTGTCGAAGTCGTCGGTGCGGACGACTTCGATCACATGTCGACTATAACTGACACCTTGGCCGGGTTCCCATAACACAGCAAGCTCATTCGGCCCCGGATCGTGATCGCTTCTCGGACGAGGGCGGTCCCGACCTGACGGGCTGTCGCCGCCACGACGGGGTCCGTGAAGAAGATCCATTCCTGGGCGCCGACACCAGACTGTGAGACCGCCAGCACGTCTGGTCGCCTGGCCACATCGGATACAGGCCGAGGTGGCTGTCATCCGTCAGATGCGCCGCGAGCACCTCGGGCGTCAATGGGGGTGCTGTTGGTCGGCCGCCTTGGTGCGCTTGCGCCACCCGCCCTCCACGGCCGGCAGCCAGCCTGCTGCGCCGGAGAGGGCGTTGCTCCAGCGGACGGCGTATGCATCTCGCCGGGCGCCGAACATAGCGGCGTTGAAGGCGACCTTCGTCCGCGACGACGACGTTCCATCGACCGGCCCAGGGGCCCTGTCGAACCACGTGGTCTGGGTGCCGCGCGCTGGCGATGCCTCCTGCGCGGTGAGCTTCAGCAGGCGGCGAAGACGGGCATTCTCACGGCGCAGCTCCTCAAGCTCGTCACTGACGTTCGGCATGGCTCCATCCTGGACGCGGGCGACCGTCGGTGACCCCACGCGAACGCCCAATCAGCGACCCGTAGCAGCCCAAATGAGACTAGAAATGAGACTAGGCCCGCGGTACGTCGGCCAGCCCGCGTCAGGCTGACCGACGTTTCCGCAGGTGAATGGCGGTGGCGGTGGGATTTGAACCCACGGTGGAGTTACCCCCACACACGCTTTCGAGGCGTGCTCCTTTGGCCGCTCGGACACGCCACCAAGGCGGAACCTTACCCGAGACGCCGGGCCGCGAAGAAATCCGCCAGCAGTGCAGCCGCCTCCTCCGCGCGCACGCCGCCGACGACGTCCACCTGGTGCAGCGCGAGCGGGTCGCGGGTGAGGTCCCACACCGAGCCGCAGGCACCGGCCTTGGCGTCCCACGCGCCGAAGACCACCCGCTCCAGCCGGGCCGCGACCGCCGCACCGGCGCACATGACGCACGGCTCCAGGGTGACCGCGAGCGTGCACCCGTCGAGCCGCCACGTGCCGAGGCGCTCGGCTGCCGCACGCAGCGCCAGGACCTCGGCGTGGCCGGTGGGGTCCCCGCGCTCCTCGCGGACGTTGCGGCCCCGCCCGGCGAGGGTGCCGTCGGGGGCGATGACGACGGCGCCGACCGGCACGTCCTCGGAGCCGGCCATGGCGCGCGCGAGGGCGAGCGCCTCCCCGAGCCAGGCGGCATACGCCG
>NZ_DASSMH010000080.1:0-11969 GCF_035688975.1 Intrasporangium sp.
AGCAGGACGAGCGTCCAGAGCAGGAGGGACGTGTGCAGGGCGTCGCACTGGCCCCAGAAGGCACTGTTGAGCACCACCGTCGGGACCACGAGCACCGTGAGCGCCGCGGCGACGGCCACCCGGCGCGACCGGCCGGCCTGCCGCACCACCGCGAGGACGCCCACCGCGAGGCTGAGGTCACCGAGCGCCGAGACCACCTTGACGGCGACGATGGCGGGCGGCCCGAGGAGCGACACGAGGTAGAGCAGGTAGAGGTAGGGCGGGTTGTACTCGGCGAAGGCCTGCGCGAAGCCGGTGAAGCCCTGTTGCTGCAGGTGCGCGTACCACTTCGACAGGTAGAACCGGTAGTCCGGTGACTCGAAGGGCAACGCGGCCACCCGGATGCCGACGGCGGCGACGAGGACCACCCCGACGGCGACCGGGGCGGCGAGCCGACCCAACCACCCGCCGGCCGCGGGCCTGGTCGGGTGGTGGCTCATGGCGCTCCTTGGCGGCCTCGGATGTCGCGGGCGAGCGTGTGCTGACATTGTGCTCGACGTCAGTAGCCTGTGCGTCATGCGCCCCCCGGTCGTCCGTCTCGCCACCCGCCTGTTCGCCCCGGAGGTCGGTGCGGCGGCCTTCCGCGAGCGGCTGCTCGCGGACGCGTTCGCCGCCGCCGGCTGGCGGGTCGAGGTGGTGACGACGCTACCGCCCGCGGGCGCGCCGACGCCGGACGACGGGCCGCTGCGGGTGTCGCGGTGGCCGGTGCTGCGCGACGAGGGCGGCAACATCCGGGGCTACGTGCAGTACCTCAGCTACGACCTGCCGCTCCTCGCCCGCCTCCTCCTCGCGCGCCGCGCCGACCTCTACGTCGCGGAGCCGCCGCCCACGACGGGCGTCGTCGTCCGCCTCGCGGCGGCGCTCCGGCGCCGGCCCTACATCTGGTATGCCGCGGACGTCTGGTCCGACGCCGCCGCCATCTCCGGCGCCCCCGCGCCCGTGCTGTGGGCGCTGCGGGCCGTCGAGCGCTGGGTGCTGCGCGGGGCCGCGCTCGTCCTCAGCGTCTCGGACGGCGTCACCGACCGGTGCGTCGAGCTCGGCGTCAGCCGAGACCGTGCGGTCACGGTCGGCAACGGCGTCGACACGGCCGTGTTCCGCCCGGACGGTGACGCGGAGCCGGCCGCGACGCCGTACTTCGTCTACACGGGCACCATGTCGGAGTGGCAGGACGCGAGCGTCTTCGTCCGCGCCCTGCGGCGTCACCACGACGCAGGCGGCACGGAGCGGCTGGTCTTCCTCGGGCAGGGCAGCGACCTGCCGGCCCTGCGCACGCTCGCGGAGCAGCTGGTGCCGGGGCTCGTGGACTTCCCCGGGGTCGTGCCGCCGGCCGACGCGGCCCGGTGGCTGCGGGGCGCCACGGCCGCCCTCGTGTCCATCAAGCCGGGGCAGGGCTACGACTTCGCCAAGCCGACGAAGATCTACGCCGCGACGGGCTGCGGCACCCCGGTGGTCTTCGCGGGTCGCGGCGCCGGCGCCGAGCTGGTCGGGACCGCCGGCCTCGGCTGGGCGGTCGAGCACGACGAGGCAGCCGTCGCGGCAGCCATGGCCGAGGCGGTGGCCGCCGCGGGCGCCGACGAGCCGGAGCGGGTCGCCCGGCGCGAGCGGCTCGCCGCCTGGACCGTGGAGCACGCCTCCTCGGCCGCCCTGGCCCGGCGCGCCGCGGACGAGTGCATCGCCCGCCTGGGCCGCGCCTGACCGGTCGGCCGGCGCCTGACCGGTCGGCCGGCGCAGACCCGGTCGGCCGGCGCAGACCGGTCGGCCGGCGCAGACCGGTCGGCGACCGTCAGCCCGCGCGCTCCAGCATGGCGGCGACGACGCGTCCTGCGGCGGCGCCGTCGCCGTAGGGGGCCGCGTCGGTCGGCGGGGGCGGCGGCGTCGCGAGCGCCTGCCCGAGGTCCGCAGGATCCGGCACGAGGGTGTTCCACCCCAGCTCGACGGTCTCGACCCACTCGGTCTCGGTGCGCACCGTGGTGCACGGCCGGCGCAGCAGGAAGGCCTCCTTCTGCAGCCCGCCCGAGTCGGTGATGACGCCGGTGCTCGCGAGGATGGCGCGGACGAGCTGTGGGTAGGGCAGGGGGTCGGCCACGACGACCGAACCCGCGCCGAGGTCGATGCCGAAGTCGTGCGCCCGGGCCCGCAGTCGCGGGTGGGCGAGGAGCAGCGTCGGCACGGGCAACCCGGACAGGGACTCGACGATGGCGCGCAGCCGGTGCTCGTCGTCGGTGTTCTCGGCGCGGTGCAGGGTCGCGACCCGGAAGTCGTGGCCGTCGAGCTCGGCGGGGACGGCCACCGGCTCGTCCGCGACGCGGGCCCGGACCGAGAAGAGCACGTCCGTCATGACGTCACCGACGAGGAGGGAGCGGTCCGTGAGGCCCTCCGCGGCCAGGTGCCGCATGGCCACCTCGGTCGGGGCCAGGCACAGGTCGGCGGCGTGGTCGGTGAGCACCCGGTTGTGCTCCTCCGGCATACGGCGGTTGAACGACCGGAGCCCCGCTTCGAGATGGGCGAGCGGGATGTGCATCTTCACCGCGCTCAGGGTGCCGGCGAGCGTCGAGTTGGTGTCGCCGTAGACGAGGACCCAGTCAGGCCGGTGCTCCTCGAGGACCGCGTCCATCCCCGCCAGCATGGCGCCGGTCTGCCGGCCGTGCGAGCCGGAGCCCACCGCGAGGTGCACGTCCGGGGCCGGGATGCCGAGGTCGCGGAAGAAGACGTCCGACATCGACACGTCGTAGTGCTGACCAGTGTGGACGATGACGTGCTCGACGCCGACGACACGCATCGCCGTGGCCACGGGAGCGAGCTTGACGAACTGGGGCCTGGCGCCGACGACGCTGAGGATCTTCACGGGGGCTGACCCTACCGGTGCCGCGGGGACGGGGACCGGGTCGGCGGCTCGCTGCCTCCCCGCGCGCCGGGACCGGCTGCGAGGATGAGCGCGTGGAGATCGCACTCGGTCTGCTGGGCATCGCCGCGGCGGTGCTCGGCGGTGCCGCGCTGGCGCGCTGGCTGGACCTGCCCGCCCCCCTCGTGCTCATCCTCCTCGGCATGCTCGGCTCCTACCTGCCCTTCGTGCCGGAGGTCGTGCTCGACCCCGACCTCGTGCTGCTCGGCATCCTGCCGCCCCTGCTGTATGCCGCCGCCATCCAGACCTCGCTCGTGGACTTCCGAGCGAACCGAGGCGTCATCGTCAGCCTCTCCGTCGGCCTCGTGCTGTGCACCGCGCTGGGGGTCGGCCTCTTCGTGTGGTGGGTGCTGCCCGTGCCGTTCGCGGTGGCCTTCGCGCTCGGGGCCGTCGTGGCCCCTCCGGATGCCGTGGCCGCGACGGCCATCGGGCGCCGGATCGGTCTGCCCCGACGGATCGTGTCGATCCTCGAGGGCGAGTCCCTGGTCAACGACGCGACCGCCCTCGTCGCCGTGCGCACGGCGGTCGCGGCGGCCGGTCTCACGGCCGGCGCAGCCCCCGGGGTGACCCTTGCCGGCGTGGCCGGGGACTTCCTGCGCGCCTCCGTCGGTGGTGTGGTCGTCGGGCTCCTCGTGACGCTCGTCGTCGAGGGCATCCGCAGGCACGCGAGCGAGCCGACCTTCGACACGGCCGTGTCCTTCCTCGTGCCCTTCGCGGCCTACCTGCCGGCCGAGCTGGTCCACGCATCCGGGGTCATCGCGGTCGTGACGGCGGGGCTCGTCCTCGGCCATCACTCGCCGCGCCACCAGGCCGGCGCCTCCCGGCTCAGCGAGCGGATCAACTGGGCCTCGATCCAGTTCCTCCTCGAGAACGCCGTGTTCCTCCTCATCGGCCTGCAGGTGTACTACGTGCTCAGCCGGGTCGAGTCCTCCGCGCTGGGCCTCGACCGGATCGCCGGCGTGGCCCTCGGCACACTGGTGCTCGTCCTCGTGCTCCGGCCGGTGTGGGTCTTCCCGACGCGCTGGCTCACCACGACGGTCCTGCGCCGCGAGCCGCCAGCGCCGTGGACGCACACGGCGGTCCTGTCCTGGGCCGGCATGCGCGGCGTGGTGACCCTCGCCGCGGCCCTGCTCCTGCCGCCGGCGACGCCGCACCGGGACGTGCTCGTCCTCGTCGCGGTCGCCGTGACGATCGGCACGCTCCTCGTCCAGGGCACCACCTTGCCGCTCTTCGCCCGGGCTCTCGGCGTCCGCGCCCCGGACCCGCGCGAGGACGCCCTCCAGGCGGCCACCGTCATGCAGGCCGCGACCAAGGTCGCCATGGAGGCCCTCGAGGAGCGCACCGATCTCGACGTCGCCACGCGCGAGCTGCTCCGCTCCCGGTCGGAGGACCGCCTCAACCAGATGTGGGAGCGGCTCGGGCGGCGTGGCGCCGACGTCGGCGACACCCCGAGCGACCGCTACCGTCGCGCGCGCCTCGAGCTGATCGACATCGAGCGCCGTGAGGTGCTGCGCCTGCGTGACGCCGGGCGCGTGGACCAGGAGGTGCTCCGGGTGGTCCTCACGGCCCTCGACCTCGAGGAGACCATGCTGGCCCGCGTCGAGGACCAGGTCGACCGGCTCCGCGAGGACCTGCTGCCGACCGAGCAGGTGCAGGCTCCGTGCTGGCACCTCCAGCAGGCCCCCACGTGCATCGAGCCCGGGACGGCCGACGGCTGCGCGGAGTGCCTTCGCGAGGGAACCACCTGGGTGCACCTGCGCCTCTGCCTCGCGTGCGGGCACGTGGGGTGCTGCAACTCCTCGGAGCGCCGCCACGCGGCGGGGCACTACAGGCAGACGGGCCACCCCGTGATGCGCTCGCTCGAACCGGGGGAGGCGTGGCGGTGGTGCTACGTCGACGAGGTGCTCGCGTGACCGCGGGGGATCGACCCTCCTCGGAATCAGACGCGCCTGTCCTCGTCTGATTCCCCATGGAATCAGACGAGCGACTGACTGAGCGAGCGCTCGTCGGGCCCGCACACCACGGTGGCCGGTGCGCCGTTGACGAGCGCGAGGTAGGGGGCGACGTGGCCACACTCGACGTCCGCGACGATCGGCACGTCGAGCATCCCCAGGGCGTCACGCACGGCGTCGTGCTGCGAGAAGCCCGGCCGGTCCGGCGCCGTGGTGCGGCTGACGAGGATGCCGTTGGTCCGGTGGAACCAGCCGGCGAGCCGCATCGCGTGCAGGGCACGGCATACGTCGTAGGCGTTCCACTCGCAGATGTCGAGGTAGTGCAGCAGGCCCTCCGGGGCGTGCTGCGCGGCGAACGCCGCCACGTCTCCCCACGGGCCCCCGGCCGTGAAGCTGATCGTCTCGACGCAGCCGCCCACGAGCCGGCCCGACATGGTGACCGGCTCTCCTTCGTGGCCCGGGTCGATGCGGGCCCACGTGCCCCTGCCGTCGAGCGTGTATCGGTCGACCGCCGGGTCACGCTCCCAGTCGTCGTGCCCGGAGGTCCGGAAGCGCTCGGGGGAGCGCTGCGCCAGTCGCGACCCGGCGGGCGCGGTGGCGACGTCGAGCCAGTGCAGGACCCCGTCCGGCGGCCGGTAGGGCGTGTCCATGAGGTTCTGCCCGTGGATCGTGGCGAGCCCCGTGCGCAGGGTGAGCGGCGTGAGCCATGTCGAGGTGTCCGAGAAGCCGACGACCCACCGGGGCCTCGCGGTGGCGACGGCGTCGACGTCGAGCAGGTCGAGCAGGTCGATCCCCGTCTCACCGCCCCAGGGCGGCACGACCGCGCGGGTCCGCGGGTCGGTGAGCAGGCGCATGAGCTCGGCCGCCCGCGCCTGCCTCGGGGCGCTGACGTGCGTCGGGGCGCGTAGGCAGTCCCCGAGCTCCACCTCGAACCCCTTGTCCCGAAGCCACGCCACGGCCACCTCGAGCCTGGGCCAGAGGGAGTCCTCGACCCCCGAGCTGGGTGCGGTGACGCCGATCCGGTCGCCGGGGCGCAGCGGATCGGGGTAGCGGACCATCCCGCTCCTTCCTCCGTCGCCCGACGCGCGCGTCGCTCGCGCGGGTCGGTCAGCTCAGGGTCTGCCGGATGCTCTGCTCCTCGGCGGTGAAGGTGACGGTGGCCCGGGCGCCGTTGACGAGCGCCAGGCGCGGCGGCACGTGGCCGCACTCGATGTTGGCGAGGATCGGCACGTCGAGCGCACACAGGGCGTCGCGGATGGCGTCGTGCCGGGTGAAACCGTCCTCGTCTGGCGCGTCGGTGCGGCTGACGAGGATGCCGCGCGCACCCTCGAACCAGCCTGCCATCCGCATGCCGTGCAGGGCCCGGCACACGTCGTAGGCCCCCCACGCGTCGATGTCGAGGTAGTGCAGGGTCCCGTCCTCGGCGTGGGTGCGGGCGAACTCGCGCATGTTGCCGTATGCCGTGCCCGTCAGGTGCGACAGGGTCTCGACGCAGCCGCCGATGAGCCGACCGGAGAGGTTGACTGGCTCGTCGGGATCGGCCTCGTCGATGCGGAGCCAGCCGCCCTCGGCGTCGAGGACGTAGCGTCCGACCACGGTGTCGTCGCCCCAGTCGGTCAGGCCCGCGGTGCTGTAGCGGCCCGGCGAGCGCTGGTCGAGATCCGTGCCGGGCGTGGCGGTGACGACGTCGAGCCAGTGCAGGACGCCAGCCTCGGCGGCATACGGGGAGTCCATGAGGTTGTCACCGTGCACCGTCGCCACCCCGGTGAGCACGGTGAGCGGCGTGAGCCAGGTGGAGGTGTCGGCGAAGCCGACGGCCCAGGTGGGCTCGGCGGCCGCGATCGCCTCGAAGTCGAGGAGCGGCAGGATGTCGATGCCCGTCTCGCCGCCCCACGGGGGGATGACGCACCGGACGTCGGGGTCGGTGAGCATGTCCTGCAGCTCCTTCGCCCGGTCCTCGCGGGGAGCACTGACCTGGGTCGGCGACCCGAGACACTTGCCCAGGACCACGTCGAAACCGCGCTCGCGCAGCCAGCGGACCGCGAAGTCGAGGCGGGGCCAGACCTCGGGTGACACGCCGGAGGACGGCGCCGTGACGCCGATGCAGTCACCGGGTTGAAGCGGCGCGGGATAACGGATCGGCATGAGAACTCCTCAGCTCCAGGGTCGGGGACGCCGGGCAGGTACGCCGCGACAGCTCGCCGGCCGTGGTCGCGACCGGTTCGCCCCAGCCGCGAGGTATGTGTGTTGTCCCCCCATAAAGCACACTGTCTCACCGCGCGGAGCCCCCGTCACGTGTTACGCCTCGGGCAATGCGAGGGGGGCCGGCGCCCCGCCCCCCTCGCAGCGTGCTGCGCTCGTCAGAGCTTGGCTGCCGCGAAGCCCTGCTCGAGGTCGGCGACGATGTCGTCGACGTGCTCGATGCCCACCGACAGGCGCACGAGTCCGGGCGTGACACCGGCCGCGAGGCGGTCGCTGTCGGGGCCCTGCGAGTGGGTGGTTGACGCCGGGTGGATGACGAGGGAGCGCACGTCGCCGATGTTGGCGACGTGGCTATGCAGCGTCAGCCCCTCGACGAACCTCTTGCCTGCTTCGAGGCCGCCCGTGATCTCGAAGGAGAGCACGGCGCCGGCGCCCTTGGGGGTGTACTTCTGCGCGGCGGCATGCGACGGGCTGTCGGGCAGCGACGCCCAGATGACCCTTTCGACCTGCTCGTGTCCGGAGAGGAACTGCGCCACGGCGGCGGCGTTCTGCAGGTGCCGCTCGACGCGCAGGGACAGCGTCTCCAGGCCCTGAGCGATGAGGAAGGCGTTGAACGGCGACGCCGCCGGGCCGAGGTCGCGCAGCAGCTGGACGCGCGCCTTGAGGAGGAAGGCGAGGTTGGCGCCGAAGGGGCTGCCGACGCCGGCGTCCCGTGCGAAGACGAGGCCGTGGTAGCTCTCGTCGGGCGTGTTGTAGTTGGGGAACCTCTCCGGGTCCTGGCCGTAGTCGAAGTTGCCCGAGTCGACGATGACGCCGGCGATGGAGGTGCCGTGACCACCGAGGTACTTCGTGGCCGAGTGGACGACGACGTCGGCGCCCCACTCGATGGGCCGCAGCACGAACGGGGTCGCGATGGTGTTGTCGACGACGAGCGGCACGCCGTGCTCGTGCGCGAGAGTCGCGACGGCCTCGACGTCGAGGACCTCGGCCTTCGGGTTGGCGATCGTCTCGCCGAAGAGCAGCTTGGTGTTGGGCCTGATCGCCGCGCGCCACGAGTCGACCGACGTCGGGTCCTCGACGAAGTCGACGGTGATGCCGAGCTTGGGCAGCGTGAACTTCAGGAGGTTGACCGTGCCGCCGTAGAGCGACGGGGAGGCGACGACGTGGTCGCCGGCCTCGGCGATGTTGAGGATCGCGAGCGTGGTCGCGGACTGTCCGGAGGCGACGAGGAGCGCCCCGACGCCGCCCTCGAGGGCGGCGATCCGCTGCTCGACCGCGTCCGTCGTGGGGTTCATGATCCGGGTGTAGATGTTGCCGAACTCCTTGAGGCCAAAGAGGTTTGCGGCGTGCTCGGTGTCGTTGAAGACGTAGCTCGTGGTCTGGTAGATCGGCAGCGCGCGGGCGCCGGTCGCGGAGTCCGCGGTCTGGCCGGCGTGGATCTGCTTGGTCTCGAAGGACCAGTTGGGCGTGTCACTCATCGTGTTCTCCTTGGGTGCCGGTCGGCGACCGAGCGACGTGCGCCCCGGTGCACCGACGATCTCGGTGCGGGAGAGAGCTCTCCGCGCTTGCCCACGGACGGCGTCCGGGGCCAGGTCCTCACCCGGGGCACCCCACCGCGGTAGGAGGGTTGCCGGCCAGCGAGCCGGGGCTTGTCGCTGGCACTCATGACCTGTGGGGATGGTAGAGGCTCCCGGCCGAGCCGTGGGACCTGTCGTCCTCATGGTGGACATGCGGTGCCGTTGGCCGCGTGGGCTGCCCGTGGGCGGAATCACTAGGACGTCCTAGCATCCGCCTGTCTCCGAGTAGGATCGCACCGTGAGCGGACATGCCGACGTCGACCTCTTCCGGACCAGCGAGGACCACGAGTCGGTGCGCGAGGCGGTGCGCGCGGTGGCCGAGGCGAAGATCGCGCCGTATGCCGCCGCCGTCGACGAGGAGGCGCGCTACCCCCAGGAGGCGCACGACGCGCTCGTCGCCTCCGACTTCTTCGCGCCGCACGTCCCGGAGGACTACGACGGCGTCGGCGCCGACGCCCTCGCCACGTGCATCGTCATCGAGGAGGTCGCCCGGGTCTGCGCCTCGTCCTCGCTGATCCCCGCGGTCAACAAGCTCGGCTCGATGCCGCTGCTCCTCGCCGGCAGCGAGGAGCTGAAGCGCAGATACCTGCCACCCCTGGCGCACGGGGAGACGACGATCTCCTATGGGCTGTCGGAGCGCGAGGCGGGCTCGGACACCGCTGCGATGCGCTGCCGCGCGACGCGGGACGGGGACGACTGGGTGCTGAATGGGCAGAAGTCGTGGATCACGAACGCCGGCGTGTCCGAGTACTACACGGTCCTCGCCGTCACCGACCCCCACGGGCCCCGCGGCCGGAACGTCACGGCATTCGTCGTCGAGAAGTCCGACGCCGGGTTCACGTTCGGGGAGAAGGAGCGCAAGCTCGGCATCAAGGGCAGCCCCACCCGGGAACTGCACTTCGACCACGTCCGGATCCCGGGCGACCGGGTCGTCGGCGCCGTGGGTGACGGGCTCAAGCTCGCGCTGCGGACCCTGGACCACACCCGCGTCACGATCGGCGCCCAGGCCGTCGGCATCGCCCAAGGGGCGCTCGACCAGGCCCTGGCCTACGTCAAGGAGCGCCGCCAGTTCGGCCACGCCATCGCCGACTTCCAGGGCATCCAGTTCCTCCTCGCGGACATGGCGATGGAGCTCGAGGCCGCCCGGCAGCTGGTCTACGTCGCCGCCGCCAAGTCCGAGCGCGGCGACGCCGACCTGCCCTTCTTCGGGGCCGCCGCCAAGTGCTACGCCTCCGACGCCGCCATGCGGATCACGACGGATGCCGTCCAGCTGCTCGGCGGAGCCGGCTACACCAAGGACTTCCCGCTCGAGCGGATGATGCGCGACGCGAAGATCACCCAGATCTACGAGGGCACCAACCAGATCCAGCGCGTCGTCATGGCACGCCAGCTGCTCACCGGCAACGTCGGTCGCCGCTGACGCGGTCGACGGCCCTGGTGGGGCGGTTGTGATGGCGGAGCGGGCCGGTGCCGTCAGGCGGCATACGGGCGGGGCATGGGCCAGCGGGAGCGGCAGGCGCGCACGGCTACAGTGACCCGGTGACCCGTCCCGACCCGGCTGCCAGCCAGCAACGTGGTCCGGGTCTGCCGGCGCGGGTCCGCGTGCCCTATCTGCTCACCGAGGCCACGCCGATGTCCGAGGCGGAGGTCGTGGACCTGGTGCTGTCGCGGCCGCGGCCGGTGGTGCGGGTGGGCAACCTCAACCTGCACGCCGTGCACCTCTACCTGACCGACGAGGGCTTCCGGCGCTATACGGACGCGGCGGACGTCGTGCTCGCCGACGGCTGGCCGGTGTGGGCGGCGCTGCACCGGGCGAACCCGGCGCTCGACAGCAGCTTTCGCGTCGGCAGCAGCGACTGGCTGTTTCGCGTGCTCGACGCCGACCCGGAGCTGCGCGTCCTGGCCGTCGGGGCGAGCCCGGAGTCCAGTGCGCGAGCGGCGGCCGCGGCCACCGCAAGGGCGCCGCGGGTGCGGTGGGTCGCCTTCGACGGCTACACCTTCGCGCAGCAGGACGCGGGGCCTCCGACGACGGTCGAGCAGGAGCTGCCGCTCGCCGACCTCGTGCTTGTCGGGATGGGGATGGGCGCCCAGGAGCGGTGGATCGAGGAGCACCAGGGCGCGATGACCCACGGCGTCATCGCCAACGTCGGTGGCTGTCTGGACTACCTGTCGGGTGAGCAGGTGCACGCCCCACGGTGGGTCGGGCGGATGGGTCTCGAGTGGCTCTATCGCCTCCTGGCCAACCCGAGCCGCAACGCGCGCCGCGTCTTCGTCGAGCCGCTGCAGCTTGCGGCCGTCCTCCGGCGGGAGGCGAGATCCCGGCGGCGTTAACCGAGCTGATCTTTTCCGCGCTGGGGAGCCTGTGGATGGCTGCATTCCTCTGTCGGTGGTCGAACGTATGTTTGAAGTATGGCGGATCAGGGCATGGTCGATGGGCTGCGACGGCAGGTTTTCGAGGTGAGCTCGCGGCACGCGGCTGACGGCCGCGTGGCGGCGGAGCGGTTCTGGGCGGCGCTGAAGGAGGGGTTCGGCGACCCGGGGGTCACGCCGGGGGCGGCGACGCCGCCGCCGGCCGGCGGTCTGTTGGGGCCGGGCACGAGGGTGCGTTCGGCGCAGGGCGCCGGTGCGCGAACGTCGCGGAGGCGCCGCGTGGGGCATGGTGGGGCGGCGGTGCGGGGGCATGCGATGCCGCGGCGGGGTGGGCCGTGGGGGTTGTTCGCTGCTGATGACGAGGTGCGGGTGCGGCCGCGCGAGGTGGGGTGGCTTGAGCACGAGAGCCTTGCCGCGGACGCGGTGCCGGTGGCCGTGCCCGGCGGTGAGCCGATCGAGGGGATGGGGTCGGTGGGGGTGGTGGTGGAGGCGACGGTGGGGATGTCGCTGGTGCGGCATGGGGAGGCTGAGCTGGTGGCGGCGGTGGCGTGTCTGGGGGCGGCTCGGGCGGGGCAGGAGGTGGCTTTGGTGTCCGTGGTCGCGGAGCTGGAGGCCCGGGGTGTTGATTCCCCGGGCGGGTTGTCGCGGGTGGACTGGTTGCGTTCGGTGGATCCGAGCCTGTCGGCGGGTGCGGCCAGGGATGTGGTGACGGTGGCCCGCGCGCTGACCGACCCGCGGTGGGCGGAGCTCGCGGCGCGGGTGGCGATGCGGCAGGTCAGCGTGGGTAAGGCGGCCCGGATCATCGCCTTCCATGAGCAGGTGGCGCCGGTGGCGGACCCGCAGGAGGTGGCGGCCGCGGTGGCTGACCTGCTGGGTCAGGCTGCCTCGGCGACGGTGGAGGAGGTGTCGCGGTTGGCGCGGCATCAT
>NZ_DASSMH010000081.1:0-26385 GCF_035688975.1 Intrasporangium sp.
GGACATACCGAGGGGCACGCGGGGGCACGAGGATGTGTGTGGCGCGAGCGGTCGGAGCAACAAAACCCCGGCTGACCTGCTTGTTCGCTTGGAGCGGGCGACGAGAATCGAACTCGCGTAGCCAGTTTGGAAGACTGGGGCTCTACCATTGAGCTACGCCCGCGTGGACCCCGCGCTCGGGCAGGTGCCAGAGCATGCGGTCCGAGGCGCTAGCCTACTGGTCGCGCCTGATCTTCTGAAATCGCCTCGCGCTCGCGAGGCACGGAGGTCGGGTGGCGGGGCATGGCGCAGCTTGGTAGCGCGTCCGCTTTGGGAGCGGAAGGTCGCAGGTTCGAATCCTGTTGCCCCGACGACGTATTGCCCGACGACGTATTGCCCCGACGACACGTTGATGCGACGACGTATTGCCCCGACGACGTATCGATCCGACGCGGTGACGGCCGGCGGGCACGGTCAGTCGCCGAGATCGAGCCGCAGCTCGGTGATCGTCCGGCCGGCGGCCCGGCCCTTGGCCTCGAAGCCGTCCGTCGGTCGCCAGGCCGGCCGCTCGGTGCGGTATGCCGTGAAGCTGCCGTGCGCCGCCACCTCCGCGAGGACGTGCCGGGCGTAGAAGTCCTGGTCGGTCGCGACGAGGACGTGGCCGCCGGGGCGGAGCGCCCTCGCCAGCAGGTCGAGGTTGCCCCGGCTGACGAACCGCCGCTTGGTGTGCTTCTGCTTGCGCCACGGGTCGGGGAAGAAGAGGTGCACCGCGTCGAAGGTGGCCGCAGGGACGCGCTCCTCGAGGAAGACGACCGCATCACCCTGCTCGATGCGCAGGTTCGGCACGCCCGCCGCCTCGGCGTCGGCCAGCATCCGGGCCAGCCCGGGCGTGTGCACATCCATGGCGAGCACGTCGTGCGCGGGGTGGGCGGCGGCATACGCGATGGCGGCATGACCGTGACCGCAGCCGATCTCGAGCACGAGCGGTGCGACGCGGCCGAACACCGACGCAGGGTCGAAGCGGCCGACCGGGAGCGCCCGGGACGGCGCGAGGTGCTCCATCCGGTCCCGGGTCAGGGAGGAGCGCCGGCCGCGGCGCACGAAGCTGCGCACCCGGGCGGGGGTCACGCCCTGGGGCAGCCTCGGTGGTGCCACCCGCCGCGGCAACGCGGCGTCCGCTGTCGGGGATGCGAGTCGCGTCACGCTGCCCACAGTAGATGAGCGGGCCGCTCACGCCGACAAGGGCTGCCCCTGTGGCTTGCCCAGACGCGCGCGGGTCTCCTCGACGTCCATGCCGTGCAGCCGCAGGAGGTTCTCCCCGAGGATCTTCTTCTTCGCCTGCTCGCTCAGCTGGGGGTAGCCGTAGCCCTCGACCAGGTCGTCGGCGATCTGGTAGTTCCAGAAGGCCTGGAGGGCCCATTGGGGCTGCCAGATCGGCGCCTCGCTCCCGTACACGATCTTGTCCTCGCCGCACCAGAAGAGCAGCTTGCCGAGGATCTCCCCGAAGAGCTTCGGGGCCCGCACGACGAAGTTGATCGTCGCCGCCAGGGAGGCGTGCAGGTTGGGGTACCGGATGAGCTGCCAACAGGTCTCGTCGAGGAAGGGCAGCCCGACGTGGTAGATGACGAAGTTGATGTCGGGGAAGTTAGCGGCGGCTCCGTCCATGTCCCACGTCTGGGTGAACTCCACGGGCTGCGGACCGAGCGGCACGCCCTTGTGCACCCCCACGAGGTCGACACCCAGCTTCTGCAGGTGCTCGAACACCGGGAACGCCACCTTGGGGTCGTCCATGCGCCACGGGACGGGGCCCCCGTCCTCGTAGCGCACGTTGTAGAACTTGAACGCCTTCGCGCCGAACTCCTCGACCTGCCTGGTCATGTCGTCGAGCGCCCTCTTGCCCTCGAGCGGGTTGCACGTCCCCCAGAAGACGGTCCGGTCGGGGTCGAGCGCCTTCAGCTCGGTGCACCTCTGCCAGGAGCTGAGGCCGTCCTTGTAGAGGTCGGTCAGGGGCAACGGCATGGCGATGACGAGGTCGGTGTCCGACTTGTTGTAGACCATCTCCCGGATCTCCTCCGGGCTCCACTTGTGCAGCCACTCCTCGGCCGGCATGACGGGCTCGCCGTCGGGCGTCAACGCCGCGTGGAAGGCGTACAGGTGGTTGGAGAACATCTGTCCCGGCTTGCCGTAGGCGTTGTCCGGGTCGAAGTTGAACGGGTGCGCGACCCCGTCGAACACCAGTGCGTCGCCGATCATCGAGTTGCCTCCTTGCCTGACGGAGCGGCCAGTGGCCAGTTCTCTTGGACGTATGCCGTGGGGTCGCCGACGCTGGCCGGCGGGGGGAGGAAGCGCAGCTTCTCCTTGGCGCTGGGGGCGAGGCGGTCCGTGCTCCACGCCTCGTCCCAGACGATCTCGACCTCCGCGCGCCGGACACCGGGCATGGCCGCGACGGCCAGCTCGATCTCGTGAAGGACCGTGCTGGCGAAGGGACACCAGCCCGAGGTCAGGAGCAGCTCGACCCGGGCAGTGCCGTCGTCGTCGACGCCGGCCGAGTGCAGCAGGCCCATGTCCACGACGCTGATGCCCTTGTCCCGGCAGCACGGGTCGTAGACGCCCTTGAGCAGGTCGCTGATCCGCGGGTCGACGGTGGGTGCGCTGATGGTGCTCATCCCCGAAGTCTCGGCCTGCCGCACCATGGCCGGAAGTGGCAGGATTTCCCATCGCGAAACCCGTGGCGCCCGCCGGGGCCGGTCGTTACTGTCGTCGCGACAGCGCTGTCGGGAAGGAGCCTGGTCTGATGGGCGACGATCGCGGCCGCGCGCCGGAGGACTTCGTCCAGAGCGTGTCACGGGCGTTGCGCGTGCTCGAGGTGGTCACCGCCACACCCGGACTGCCGGTGAAGGCGATCGCCCGCCGCGCCGGGCTGAACCTGTCCACGACCTACCACCTCGTGCGCACGCTGGCCTACGAGGGATACGTATGCCGGCTCAAGAACGGCTGCTACGACGTGGGTTCCGAGCTGCCCCGCCGCTTCTACGACGTCGTGCAGTCGCTCGGGCGGCCGCCGCAGTCCCGAGCGGTGCTGGGGCACCTCGTCCAGGTCACCGGGCTGTCGGCATACCTGGGCCGTCTGGGCGACGCCGGCATGGTCATCGCAGACGTGGTGGAGGGGCCGGCATCCCCCCACCTCGAGGACCTCGAGGTGGGGCTGGGTGTCGCCGCCCACGCGACCGCCCTGGGCAAGGCGCTCCTGGCCTCCATGCCGGGCCCGGAGCGGCGCAGCTACCTGCGGGAGCAGGGCCTGCCCGCCTTCACCCGGAACACGACGACCGATGCCGAGGCGCTCGAGGCGCTGCTCCGGTCGGTCGGCGTCGGGCGGCTCGTCGTCGAGCACGGTGAGTTCCGCGACGGCGTCTCGTGCGCGGCGGCCGTCGTGCCACGCACGAGAGTCGGCGACCCGGTCTGGGCGGTCGTGGTCTCCACCCGAGCGGACGAGGTGGCGCAGCCGATCGGTGCGGAGATCCTTCGGGCGGCGCACGACCTCGTCCCGGCCTGACCGCGGCCCACAGCCCCGCCCTGACCGCTACGAGCGCCAGATCGTCACGACGGCGCGGTCGTCGCCATGCCCAGCAGCCGCGTGGTCGCACAGCCACTGCGCCAGCCCGCCAAACCCCTTGGTGACGAAGGAGTCCGCGCGGCCCAGCATGCGGTCGATGCCCTCGACGAGGGGCTTCCCACGCGCCTCCACGACCCCGTCGCTGTAGAGCAGGAGCGCGTCGCCGGGGCCCAGCTCGCCCTCGCTCCGTGGGAACTCGGCCTCCTCGACGACCCCGAGGAGCGGACCCCGGCCGCCGCGCAGGGTCTCCCAGCGGCCCGAGCCTGCGGAGAACTGCACCGCTGGCGGGTGGCCGGCGGAGCCGATGGTGAAGCGTCCGGTCTCGAGGTCGATGGCGACGTGCACGGCCGTCGCGAAGCCCTCGAGCCAGCGCAGCCGCACGAGGTGGTGGTTGGCCGAGCGGAGGAAGCCGCGCTCGGTCATCTCGCCGAGCAGGCCGCCGAGCGCACCGGACAGCAGGAGGGACCGCGTGCCGGCGCCGCGGCCCTTGCCGGAGACGTCGACGAGGGCGACCTCGAGCACCCGGCCGTCGGTGGAGCGGTTCGCGACGACGAAGTCGCCGGAGAAGCTCTCCCCGAAGGCCGACTCGATCGCGGCCTCGGCCGACCACGACGGCGGCAGCTCGGGCAGCTCCCCCTGGGCGCGCAGCCGGTCGCGCATGTCGATGAGCATCGTGTCGCCGGTGATGCCGACGAGGCCTGCCTTGGCCCTCGAGTTGGCGAACCACAGCAGCAGCAGCATGAGCGACAGGGTCACGATCTGGGCGCCCAGGCTGGCGTCCTTGAGGGGCCCGAGGTCGAGCCCGACGGCGACCATGAGGAGGAGCACGACGGCATACACGGCGAGAAGCGGCCGGGGCGGCAGGAAGAGGCCCGCGGCCACGACCGGGAGCAGGAACGCCATCCACGGCACCTGCGCGGGCCACCTGTCGACCGACCACGCGGCGACGGCCGCGCCGAGCACCAGCCCGGTGGCGATGACCCAGGGCCGCCTGACCAGACGGGACACGGCCCCGCGGGGCGGGCGCAACGCACGCAGGCTCAGGCGGGACCGGCGGACGGCGAGTGGGGCGCCGGTGGCCATGCCCCTCCGTTCCCGGACCGGGCCGACCCGCCGAGCTGTCTTGGCGTCAGCGCGTACCCGGGTCCGGAAGGGGCGGCAGGTCTCGCGTCGACTCGTATGCCGTCACCATACCGATGCGGCGGCGGTGCCGTGCGTCCTTCGAGAACGCCGTGCCGACGAACGTGTCGACGATGTCCTTGGCGACGTCGGCCGGGGTGAAGCGGGCGCCGATCGAGACGACCTGCGCGTCGTTGTGCTCGCGGGCCAGCCCCGCGAGCTCGGGCGCCCAGGCAAGGGCCGCGCGGATCCCCTTGACCTTGTTGGCCGCGATCTGCTCGCCGTTTCCGGAGCCACCGAGCACCACCCCGAGCGAGTCCCCGTCCCGGGCCACCGCCTCAGCGGCACGCAGCACGTAGACCGGGTAGTCGTCCTGCTCGTCGAGCGTGTCCGGGCCGTGGTCGACCACGACGTGGCCGGCCGCCTCGAGGTGGGCGACGAGGACACGCTGGAGGTCGTAGGCCGCGTGGTCACCGCCGATGTGGATGCGCATGTTCGTCCTTGGTCGAGAGGGGGGTGCGGGGGCCGAGGGTCAGGTGAGGATCGGGCCGACGGTCCGGGTCCGCTTGAGCTCGAAGAAGCCCGGCGTGCCGGCCACGAGGACGCAGCCGTCCCAGAGCCGTGCCGCGTCCTCGCCCTTCGGCGCCGGGCTCACGACCGGCCCGAAGAAGGCGACGCCGTTGACCGCGATGATCGGGGTCCCCACCTCGGTGCCGACGAGGCTGATCCCGCGCCGGTGGCTGCGGTGCAGCGCCGGGTCGAACTTCTTGTGGTGCGCCTCCTTGGCCAGCGCCGCCGGGAGGCCGGTCTCCTCCAGCGCCTCGGCCACGACCTGGTCGAAGTTGTGCATCTTGCGCAGGTGGATCCGGGTGCCCATGGCGTCGTAGAGGGGCTTGATGACCGACGGCCCGTGCTGCTCCGTGGCGGCCGTGATGACCCGGACCGGACCCCACGCGTCATCCATCAGCGCGCGGTAGGCGGCGTCGAGGTCGGTCTTGTGCTCGTTGAGCACCGCGAGGCTCATCACCGACCACGTGACCTCGATGTTGCGGATCTTCTCGACCTCCATGAGCCACCGGGACGTCATCCACGCCCACGGACACATCGGGTCGAACCACATCTCCACTGCGTCCCGCTCGTCGTCTGCCATGCCGGCATTGTTCCATCGCCCGGCGGGCGGAAACCTGGGGGTCGCCTCCCGGGCTCGCGTGCGAGGATGGGCGGCGCGCCCCGGCGGCCCTCCTCGGATGGACCCAAACCTCGCCGACACCGCCCGTGCGTCGCACCGTCGCGTGACCCGCGCGTCGTCCCGTCAACAGGAGGCAACCTTCGTGCCCGGCAAGAACCTGACCCGCGACGAGGCCGCGGCCCGCGCCGAGATCCTCCGCGTCGAGGAGTACGACGTGCGGCTCGACCTCACGACCGGCCCGGAGACCTTCTCCACCGCCACGACGGTGCGCTTCTCGTGCTCCGAGCCGGGTGCCGACAGCTTCATCGACCTCATCGCCGACTCGGTGGAGAAGGTGACCCTCAACGGCGAGCAGCTCGACCCGGCGGTCGTCTTCGCCGACTGCCGCATCGCCCTGCCGGGGCTGCGCCGCTCCAACGAGCTCGTCGTCGAGGCCACCGGTCGCTACACCAACACGGGCGAGGGCCTGCACCGCTTCGTCGACCCGGTCGACAACGAGGTATACCTCTACACGCAGTTCGAGGTCCCCGACTCGCGCCGGATGTATGCCGTCTTCGAGCAGCCCGACCTCAAGGCGTCGTTCCGCTTCACCGTCACGGCACCGGCGCACTGGAAGGTCATCTCCAACTCGCCCACCCCGGCGCCGTCGCCCGCCGGGGTCGTGGGCGGCGTCGAGCGGGCCACGTGGGCCTTCGCGCCGACCAAGCGGATCTCGTCCTACATCACCGCCCTCATCGCCGGGCCCTACGACGAGGTGCGCGACGAGGTGGCGACCCGGGCCGGAACCGTGCCGCTCGGCGTCTTCTGCCGCCGGTCGCTGACCCAGTACCTCGACGCGGACAACATCTTCGACTGCACGAAGAAGGGGTTCGCGTTCTTCGAGAAGGAGTTCGACCAGCCCTACCCTTTCGAGAAGTACGACCAGATCTTCACGCCCGAGTACAACATGGGCGCGATGGAGAACGCCGGGGCGGTGACCTTCGTCGAGGTATACGTCTTCCGCTCCAAGGTCTCAGAGGCCAAGGTCGAGCGCCGCGCCCTGACGATCCTGCACGAGCTGGCGCACATGTGGTTCGGCAACCTCGTGACGATGAAGTGGTGGGACGATCTCTGGCTCAACGAGTCGTTCGCCGAGTGGGCCTCGACGACGTGCCAGGCCGAGGCGACCGAGTGGACGAGCGCATGGACGACGTTCGGCACCGCGGAGAAGGCGTGGGCCTACACCCAGGACCAGCTGTCCTCGACGCACCCCATCGCTGCCGACATGCGCCACCTCGAGGACGTCGAGGTCAACTTCGACGGCATCACCTACGCCAAGGGCGCCTCGGTGCTCAAGCAGCTCGTCGCCTACGTCGGGCGCCAGCCGTTCGTCGACGCTCTGCGCGCGTACTTCCGGACGCACGCCTGGGGCAACACGACGCTGGACGACCTCCTCGGCGAGCTCGAGCGGTCCTCGGGGCGCGAGCTGTCCTCGTGGGCCAAGAAGTGGCTCGAGACGGCCGGGGTCAACACGCTCCGGCCGGAGTTCGAGGTCGGCCCGGACGGGCGCTACTCCTCCTTCGCGGTCCGCCAGACGGCCACCGAGGAGCACCCGACCCTGCGTCCGCACCGGCTCGGCATCGGCCGGTATGCCGTGCGGTCCGGGAGGGACGGCGACGCCCTCGCGCGCGTCGGCTACACGGAGGTCGACGTCGACGGCGAGCTGACCGACATCGCCGAGCTCGTCGGCGAGGAGCAGCCGGACCTGCTCCTGCTCAACGACGCTGACCTCGCCTATGCCAAGATCCGGCTCGACGAGCGGTCCCTCACGACTGCGCTCGCGCAACCCCGCGGGTTCCCCGACTCGCTTCCGCGTTCCCTGGTCCTCGGCGCGACGTGGGACATGACCCGTGACGCCGAGATGTCGGCGCGCGACTTCATCCACTTCGTCCTCGCCACCCTGCCCGGCGAGACCGACTCGACGTTGCTGCGCGTGCTGCTCGGCCAGCTGCAGACGAGCGTGCGCCTCTACGTCGCGCCGGGCCACCGGCCAGAGACGGCGCTGCTCCTTAGCAGCTCCCTGCGCTCGCTCGCCGAGTCGGCCGAGCCGGGCAGCGACGCCCAGTTCCAGTTCGTCGAGGCGTGGGCCAACGCCACGACCGACCCTCACGACGCGCCGCGCCTGCGGGCCCTGCTCTGCGGTGAGGAGTCGCTCGAGGGCCTACCCGTCGACACCGAGCTGCGCTGGACGCTGCTGCGGGCGCTGGCGGCCGTGGGCGCGGCCGACGAGACCGAGATCGCGGCCGAGCTGCGCCGTGACCCGACCGCGACGGGTCAGGAGCGCGCCGCCGAGGCGCTCGCGAGCCGCCCCACCGCGCAGGCCAAGGCCGACGCGTGGGCCAAGGCGGTCGAGCGGGCCGACCTGCCGAACCAGATGGTGGAGGCGGTGAGCGCCGGCTTCCGGCGCAGCACGGACCTGACGCTGCTCGAGCCCTACGTCACGCGGTACCACGACATGCTCCTCGACGCGTGGGCCTCGCGCAGCGTCGCGATGGGTGAGCGGGTGGTCGGCGGGTTCTACCCGTTCGCGCTCGCGAGCCGGCGCCTCAAGGACGCCAGCGACGCGTGGCTGGCCGCGCACCCGGATGCGCCCCCCGGCCTCGTGCGCACCGTGGCGGAGAACCGCGACGCCATCGCCCGGGCCCTCACCGCCCAGGCGAGGGACGCCTCGGCCTGACGCCAGCTGGCGCGCTCGACCCGCGCCCGAGGCTGGCCCCCCCACCCAGGTCGAGTGGCCACTTCGGTGCACCAGGCACCGCACGAAACTGACCACTCGACGGGGACGGGGACGGGGACGGGGACGGGAGGGCGGTGTGCGGCATACGGACTGGTGTCCCCGAGAATGGCGCGTATGCCGCAGATCGAGCTCCCCGCCCTGACCTGGGCCCAGACCCGCGACTGGCTCCTTGGCGACCCGTTGTCCATCGCAATCACCGTGGTGGTGGCACTCGTCGCGCGATGGGCCGCCTTCCGGCTCATCGACCGCGTCGTCGACACCGCCACGCAGCGGCACACGGACCGGGTGGTGAGCCTCGGCGGCCGCGCCGGCCGCGTGCTCGCCTCGGCGGTCGGAGTCGACCGCGAGCGCCACGTGCAGCGCACCCGGACCATGGGCGCCATCCTGCGCAGCATCGTCTCGTTCGTCATCGCGACCATCGCCCTGCTCACGGTCATGGCCATCGTCGGCATCCCGCTTGGGCCGATGCTCGCGTCGGCCGGCGTGGGCGGCGTGGCACTCGGCTTCGGCGCGCAGAGCCTCGTCAAGGACTTCCTCTCCGGCATCTTCATGATCGTCGAGGACCAGTACGGCGTCGGGGACGTCGTCGACACCGGCGAGGTCGTCGGGACCGTCGAGAACGTGTCCCTGCGGGTGACCCAGCTGCGCGACGGCAACGGCGTCACGTGGTACGTCCGCAACGGCGAGATCCTCCGGATCGGCAACCGGTCGCAGGGCTGGTCGATGGCGATGGTGGACGTCCCGATCGCCTACGACGAGGACGTCGAGCGAGCCCAGCGGGTCATCCGCGACGTCGTGGGCGGCCTCCACGAGGACGCGCTGTGGGCCGACCGCCTCATCGAGGAGCCCGAGGTCGTCGGGGTCGAGTCCATCGCCGGAGGATCGATCACCATCCGGATCCTGGCCAAGTGCGTGGCCCAGGAGCACTTCGCGGTGCAGCGCGAGATGCGCGAGCGGATCAAGCTCGCGTTCGACCGCGAGGGGGTGCGCGGGCCCGTCGTCCTGCCGACGCTCCCGCCCCCGGGGCCGGTCGGGCGGGCCTGAGCACACCGCCGCCTCTGGGAGACTGGAGGGGTGACCTACTACGACGACTTCGGTGGCCACGAGACCTTCGTCAAGCTCGTCTCGGAGTTCTATCGGGGGGTGGCGCAGGACGAGGCGCTGCGGTCCCTCTACCCCGAGGAGGACCTCGCCGCCGCGGAGGTGCGCCTGCGGATGTTCCTCGAGCAGTACTGGGGCGGGCCGACGACCTACTCCGAGCAGCGGGGCCATCCGCGGCTGCGGATGCGGCACATGCCGTTCGCCGTGACGCCTGACATGCGCGACCGCTGGCTGCTGCACATGATGAATGCCGTCGACACCCTCGCCCTGCCCAAGGAGCAGGACGACCTGTTGCGCGACTACCTGACGCGCGCGGCATACTCGCTCGTCAACAGCCATGGGGCCGAGCGCGCCGTGTGACCCGTCTCGGTCCTCCGGGCGCGGACCCGTCTCACAGGGACTCACAGCAGCGGCCCAGCACGCTCACGGCTGGCTGATGGTGCAATGGGGCTGTTGGAGCCCTGCCCCGGCACGACCGGGGCCCCGGACAAGGAGCATGCCGTGGTGGACAAGAAGATCGCCGGCCTGGTGGCGCTGGGGGCCGCCGCAGCCATCGGCCTCGGGCTCTCCGGCGGCGCCCGCGCGGACAGCCAGGTGCCGGCCACTTCGCAGCCTGCCGCGACGACCGGAACGACCACCCCCACCCCCGGCGCGACGGGGTCGAGCCCCCAGGTGGGCCACGGCCGGGGACACGGCCTGCGCGGAAGTGCGGGCCTCGGCCGGGACTGGGCCCGCCAGCTCGCGACCAAGCTCGGGGTCGACGAGGCCAAGGTCACCGACGCCCTGAAGGCCATCCGTGCCGACCTGCGGGCCGCGCGGACGCCCGGTCAGCCGAAGCCTGACGCCACCACCAGGCAGGACCAGCTGGCCAAGGCACTCGCCACCAAGCTCGGGGTCGACGAGACCAAGGTCAGGGCAGCGCTCGCCGAGCTGCGCGCTGCACGCTCCGCCGAGCTGGAGAAGGCCTTGAGCGCGAGGCTCGACCAAGCGGTCAAGGACGGCAAGCTGAGCCGGGCGGAGGCCGACGCCGTGCTCAAGGCTGCTCGGGCCGGCGTCATCCGGATGGGCCCCCTCCCCCACTGAGGCTAGAGCCGCAGGCCGCCGCGCCGCGCGCCCGACGTCCCAGACAACTGGGAGGCGGCGTAGCGTCCTGGCAGTATCCCGCCTCCCAGTTGTCTGGGACTAGCCGCGGCTAGAGCCCGGGGACTGCAAGAAGTTGCACCGGATGTTTGTTTTTTGCCGGCCCATGCGGAACGATGGTGGCTCGTGACTTCCACGTTCCAGCCGACCCTGCCGCAGGCCCGCCCGGCGGCCACGCCCCTGCACGCCGAGGACCGACCAGGCGCCCCATGGTGGCGCTCTGCCGTCATCTACCAGATCTACCCGCGGTCATGGGCCGACAGCGACGGTGACGGCGTCGGCGACCTGCCCGGCATCACCGCCCGGCTGCCGCACCTGCGCGACCTCGGCGTCGACGCCGTGTGGCTCTCGCCCTTCTACACGTCGCCGCAGGCCGACGCCGGCTACGACGTCGCCGACTACCGCGACGTGGACCGGCTGTTCGGCACCCTCGCCGACGCCGACACCCTGATCGCGCGGGCCCACGAGCTCGGCATCCGGGTCGTCGTCGACCTCGTGCCGAACCACTCCTCCGACGAGCACGAGTGGTTCAAGGCGGCCCTCGCGGCCGGGCCGGGCAGCCCGGAGCGGGCCCGGTACATCTTCCGCGACGGCAAGAGCGCGCACGGTGAGCTGCCCCCCAACAACTGGGACTCCGTCTTCGGCGGCCCGGCCTGGACCCGGGTCACGGAGGCCGACGGCAGCCCCGGGCAGTGGTACCTGCACCTGTTCGACGCGAAGCAGCCGGACTTCGACTGGCAGCACCCCGAGGTGCGTGCCGAGTTCGAGTCCGTCCTGCGCTTCTGGCTCGACCGCGGGGTCGACGGCTTCCGCGTCGACGTGGCCCACGGCCTGATCAAGAAGGACGGTCTGCCGGACTGGCACGACCGCACGACCATGCTCGGCGGCCACGAGGAGCACGACCACAGCGAGCACACGCCGGAGCCCACGCACGCAGCGCCCTACTGGGACCAGGACGCCGTGCACGAGGTCTACCGGGCCTGGCGGGCCATCCTCGACGGCTACGGCACGCCCGACCGCATCCTCTGCGCGGAGGCGTGGGTGGAGCCCCAGGAGCGCGCGGTGCGCTACGTGCGCTCCGACGAGATGCACCAGGCGTTCAACTTCGACTTCCTGCTCACCCCGTGGGACGCCCGCGCCCTCAGCGACACGATCGCTCGCTCACTGCGTGCGTCCGACTCGGTGGGCGCCCCGACCACGTGGGTGCTGTCCAACCACGACGTCGTGCGGCACGCCACCCGCCTCGGGCTCGCCCCGACGGGCGAGCGGGTCCGGGGCATCGGAGCGGGCGACCCGCAGCCGGACCGGGAGCTCGGGCTGCGCCGGGCCCGCGCGGCGACGTCACTCATGCTGGCCCTGCCGGGCAGCGCCTACCTCTACCAGGGTGAGGAGCTCGGCCTGCCCGACTCGACCGACATGCCCGACGAGTTCCGCCAGGACCCGACGTTCCGGCGCACCGCCGGCGTGGAGATCGGCCGGGACGGCTGCCGCGTGCCCATGCCGTGGGCCAAGGACGCGCCGGGGTTCGGTTTCGGACCCGGGCCGCTGACCTGGCTTCCGCAGCCGGAGGTCTACGGGTCGTATGCCGTCGACCAGCAGCTCGGCGTGCCGGGCTCGACGCTCGAGCTCTACCGGGCGCTGCTCGCCGTGCGTCGGACGCTCTCGCTGGGCGCCGGCTCGCTCACCCTCGTGGAGGGCTTCGGCGAGGACGTCGTCGCGCTCAGCAACGAGGGGGCCGGCCGGGACCGCGTGCTCGTGCTGGCGAACCTCGGGGAGTCGGTCGTCGAGCTGCCGGAGGGCGCCGAGGTCCTGGTCTCGAGCAGCCCCCTCGAGGGCCGCGCCGTGCCGACCGACACGACGGTGTGGGCCCGCTGGTGACCTGATCCTCGCTGATGTGCTGATCAGGGGCCTCGGCACGATCCGTGTCATCGAAAAGTGCCGAGGGGGGCGAAAGGTGCCCGCGGGAGCGCACTACCAGTGACGGCAGCACATTCTGCCTACGGCTGACCGGCATGGCGACGCGGATCGGGGCGGACCTCGGGGCGCCCGCTCGGTCATGACCACGCCGGGGCGGTCGCGCCTACGCTGCGGTTCATGAGCTCGTCGTCCGGCACCCGGCCCTACCTGGCCCGGACCCCGGTGGCGCTGGCCCATCGCGGCGGTGCCCTCTACGGCCCCAACGTCGGACTCGAGAACACGCTGACCGCCTTCCGCAACGCCGTCGGCCTCGGATACACGCACGTCGAGACCGACGTGCACGTCACGCGCGATGGGCGGCTCGTCGCCTTCCACGACATCCACCTCGACCGGGTCAGCGACACGCAGGGCCGGATCCGCGACCTCACCTGGGACGAGCTGTCCAGGGTGCGCGTGGACGCCACGGAGCGGATCCCGCTGCTCACCGAGCTGCTCGACGAGCTGCCCGGGGTCAACGTCAACATCGACCTCAAGGCGCCCGGCACGGCCGCGCCGCTGTGGCGCCTCGTGGAGGAGCGCGGTCTGCACGACCGGGTCTGCGTGGGCTCCTTCTCACAGCGTCGGGTCGGGCAGTTCCGGCGGCTCGCCCGCGGTCGGGTGGCGACCGCGGCGTCGTGGGCAGGGGGCGCCGTGGCGGTGCTCGGCCCGCACTGGCTCTCCACCGTCCTGCGCACCCCCGCCGACGTCTACCAGGTGCCCGGCTGCCTGCGGGTGGCCGGCCGCGAGGTCCCGGTGGTCACGCCCCGCCTCGTCCGGCTGGCCCACCGCCTCGGCAAGCAGGTCCACGTGTGGACCGTCGACGACCCCGCCGCCATGCATCGCTATCTCGACACGGGTGTCGACGGCATCGTCACCGACCGGATCGACGTGCTCCGCGCCGTCCTCGTGGACCGGGGACAGTGGACCGGCGCGGCCTGACGCTCAGCGCACCAGGGCGTGCCCGTGGACGGTGCTGAGCCGCGTCCACCGGCCGTGGGCGGCAAGCGTGGCCGGCTGCCCGGACCGCAGGAAGCCGAGCACATGGGCGGCGAAGGCGAGGCCGCTCACGAGCGGTGGCCGCGTGTCGCTGCTGCCGCCCCACACCCGTCGCCGCAGCGCGTCCACGGCGTGCGCCCCGGCGGTGGGTCCAGCGCCGGCCGCGACCGCCTCGATGCCGCGCAGCGCGATGCCGGTCACCTCCTCGCCCGGCAGGGTCCCCACGAGCTCCCACCCCTCCCGAGGAGGGGTGAGGCCGGCCCACGGCGGCGCGACCGTCGTCGGCGGCACGGGGAAGGCGGACGCGTCGGCCCCGGCCCGGGCGAGCCGGTCGGTCACCGACGCGAGCGAGACGGTGACATCGAGGCCCGGGCCCTCGACGACGGGCATGATCCGCATGCCGAGCACGGTGCCCTCCCCCAGCAGGCCCGACCCCTCGATCACCGCGACGGTGAGGACGAGCAGGCGACCCTGCGCCTGGAACCGGATGGCGCCCTGCGGATGCGCGGTGCGGGCCCGGCCGACGAGCGTGGCGAAGTCCGCGTGGCCACGCGGGTCGGCGAAGTGGATCTCGCTCATCGCCGGCGCCGGAGGGGGGCCCGGTCCCCGAGGTGGACGGCCAGCGACGCGCGCTCCTCCGGCCGCATGCGGCGCGGCCGCGCAGAGGCGAAGTCGTAGAGCGCGAGCTCGGTCTCCGCGACGGCATACACGGCGTCGCCGACCCCGTCGGGGTCCCGCACGACGTATGCCACGTCGAACCCGGCGCCCCCGATGCGCGAGACCCACATCTCCACCCGCACGGGTGCGGCCCGGAAGCCGAGCGGCCGGCGGTACTCGATCTCGTGCCGGGAGACCAGCACCCCCTCGTCGAGCAGCGAACGGTCCTGGTCGAACCAGTCCCGGAAGGCGATGACGCGAGCGTCCTCGAGCAGGCGCAGGAACTGGACGTTGTTGATGTGGGCGTAGGCGTCCATGTCGGACCAGCGCAGGGCCACCGAGGCGGCATACGGCTGGCCGGGCGCGTCCCCGGTCGTCGCGGTCATGTGGCCATCCTTCCAGCCGCTGTCGGCACCGGTGGCACATGCCGTATGCCGTGAACAGGGCCACCGGTATCGTCGGCAGGGACCACGGGCTGCGTCCGGCGGCCCCGACGGAGCGGAACGGGGGTGGACGCCGGGTGTACGTGCCGAGCCACTTCGCCATGAGTGACGCCCTCGTGCGCGAGCTGCTCACCAGGCACGGAGCGGCCGACCTCGTGACGGCCACGCCGGAGGGCCTGGTTGCCACCTTCCTGCCCTTCGTCTACGACGCCGACGTGGGTGCACAGGGCGCGCTGCTCGGGCACGTCGCCCGCAACAACGACCAGTGGCAGCGGCCGGTGCGGGGCGAGGCCCTCGTCATCGTGCACGGGCCGGACGCCTACGTCTCCCCCTCCTGGTACGCCAGCAAGGCGCAGCATGGGCGGGTCGTGCCGACCTGGAACTACGTGACCGCGCACGTGTACGGACGCCTGGTCGTGCACGACGACCCCGTGTGGGTGGACCAGCTCGTCAGGCGGCTCACCGGGAAGCACGAAGCCGACGTCGCTCACCCGTGGCAGGTCGACGACGCGCCGCCGGCCTTCCTCGCCGGACAGCTGCGGGCGATCGTCGGCATCGAGCTGCTGATCAGCCGGGTCGAGGCGAAGGCGAAGCTCAGCCAGAACCGACCCGGGCAGGACATCGACGGCGTCATCGAGGGCCTGCAGGCGCGTGGCGACGGGGCCTCGGCGGAGGCCGTGCAGTCGGCGCGCCCCTGACGCAGTCCCGGCACCGGTCGCCGGTGCGGTGGTGGGTGCCGCCCTCCACAGGCCGGCTCACGGCATACCGTCTCGTCCCCAGGGCCCGGAGGCCGCCGGGGGGTGTCCCCGCGGGGACATAGGTTGGGGGCATGGCTGCCACGACGACGACCGACCTGCGCGCGCGGGCCACCGAGGCGCTGCGGCGGCTCGTCGGCCGCGACGACGTGGACTTCCGCGACGGCCAGCTCGACGCCATCTCCGAGCTCGTCGAGGGTCGCCGGCGCGTCCTCGTCGTCCAGCGCACGGGCTGGGGCAAGTCCGCCGTCTACTTCGTGGCGACGTCCCTGCGCCGTGCCGAGGGCGCCGGTCCGACCGTCATCGTCAGCCCACTGCTGGCACTGATGCGCGACCAGATCGCCGCCGCGGAGCGGGCGGGGATCCGGGCGATGACGCTCAACTCGACCAACGCCGACGAGTGGGGGCAGGTGTCGGCCGCCCTGGCCCGCGACGAGGTCGACGTGCTGCTCGTCAGTCCGGAGCGGCTCAACAACCCTCGGTTCCGGGACGAGCAGCTGCCCGCTCTCGCCGGCGGCTGCGGCCTGCTCGTCGTCGACGAGGCGCACTGCATCAGCGACTGGGGCCACGACTTCCGGCCCGACTACCGGCGCATCCGCGACCTGCTGACCACCCTGCCCGAGCGGACGCCGGTGCTCGCGACGACGGCCACGGCCAACGCGCGCGTCGTGACCGACGTCGTCGAGCAGCTCGGCGCCGGAGGCCACGACGTGCTGACGCTGCGTGGTGCGCTCGCGCGCGCCTCGCTGCGCCTCGGTGTGCTGCCGCTGTCGGCGCCGGAGCAGCGGCTCGCGTGGCTCACCGCGCACCTGGGGGAGCTGCCCGGCAGCGGCATCGTCTACGCCCTCACGGTCGCCGCCGCGGAGGACGTCGCCGTGGCCCTGCGCGACGCGGGGCACGAGGTCGCCGCCTACACCGGCCGCACGGAGCCGGCGGAGCGGGTCAGGCTCGAGGAGGCGCTGCGGCGCAACGAGATCAAGGCGCTCGTCGCGACGAGCGCCTTGGGGATGGGGTTCGACAAGCCCGACCTCGGCTTCGTCCTGCACCTCGGCGCCCCGTCCTCCCCCGTCGCCTACTACCAGCAGGTGGGCCGGGCCGGCCGGGCCACCGAGCGAGCAGACGTCCTGCTCCTGCCCGGCCCGGAGGACAAGGACATCTGGCGCTACTTCGCGTCCGCGTCGATGCCCCGCCAGGATTCCGCCGACGCCGTGCTCCGCGCTCTCGCCGAGGCGTCACGTCCGCTCTCCACGGTGGCGCTCGAGTCCATCGTCGACGTGCGGCGCACCCGGCTCGAGCTGCTCCTCAAGGTGCTCGACGTCGACGGGGCCGTCCGGCGCGTCCCCGGAGGGTGGACGGCGACCGGCGCGCCGTGGACCTACGACGCGGAGCGCTACGACCGGGTCAGCCAGGCACGCCAGCGCGAGCAGCAGCTCATGGTCGACTACGAGTCGACCGGCGGCTGCCGCATGGCCTTCCTCCAGTCGTGTCTCGACGACGACACGGCGCAGGCGTGCGGCCGCTGCGACCGGTGCGCCGGCCCCTGGTTCGACCAGACGATCCCGGACGCGGCCGTCCTCGGGGCCCGCCGACGCCTCGACCGACCCGGGGTCGTGCTCGAGCCCCGGTCCCAGTGGCCGGCCGGGATGGAGCGGCTCGGCGTGCCCCTCAGGGGCAGGATCGCACCGGACGTGGCCATGCTGGAGGGCCGTGTGGTCGCCCGGCTCAGCGACCTCGGGTGGGGCCAGCGGCTGCGCGAGCTGCTGCGCTCCGACGACCGCGAGGTCCCCGGCGACGCGCTCCGCGCCTGCGTCGACGTCCTCGCGGGGTGGGACTGGGGCGAGCGGCCGGTGGCTGTCGTCTCGGTCCCCTCACGCCGCCATCCGCAGCTCGTCACGTCGCTCGGCGCGGCACTCGGCCGGCTCGGCCGGCTGCCCCACCTCGGCTCGCTCGATCTCGTCGACGGCGGACCGGTCGGTGACCCGGGCGGCAACAGCGCCTTCCGCCTCGCCGGCGTCTGGGGCCGCATGGCGGTGGGGTCGGCTCTGCGCTCGCGGCTCGACGGCATACCGGGTCCGGTTCTGCTCGTCGACGACGTCGTCGACTCCCGCTGGACCCTGACGTGCGCGGCGGCCCTGCTGCGCGAGGCAGGGGTGCCGGGCGTGCTGCCCCTCGCCCTTGCCGTGGAGGGGTGACATGAGGTCCGGGGCGGCTCGGGCGACTTCTTGGCTAGGGTCGGGGGGTGACCGAGGAGCTGCACCCCACGCCGCCCATCGTCGAGCTGCTCGAGGTGCTCGACCTCAAGGAGCTCGGCTCAGTCGAGATCGCCGTGCGGGGCCTGCAGGGGCAGGATGCCTCGGCAGCCCTCGGCGCCAACTCCGCCCGCGTGTTCGAGGGACAGAGCCAGCTGATGCCGCACGGGCGCGTCTTCGGCGGGCAGGTCCTCGCGCAGTGCGTCATGGCGGCCGGGCTCACGCTCAAGGAGGTCGAGGCGGGCCAGGGTCCGCGCCCGATCCACTCCCTGCACGGCTACTTCATGCGCCCGGGCGACGACACCCTGCCGATCCGGTTCGCCGTCGAGGAGATGCGGGACGGGCAGTCGTTCTCGACCCGGCGGGTGCACGCGATCCAGCGGGGCAAGCCCATCATGTCGATGACCTGCTCCTTCCAGGAGCGGGCCGAGGGGCTCGACCATCAGGACACCATGCCCGAGGTCCCCGGCCCCGAGGGCCTGCGCTCCCTCTCCGAGCTCATGGCCGGGATCGACCACCCCGCCGCTCGGCACATTGCCGACGAACGCCCCGTCGAACAGCGCCCGGTCGAGGTGACGACCTACGTCGAGCCGGCCCGCGACCGCGTCGCGGCGCAGAACGTCTGGATGCGCGCGGTCGGCGAGCTGCCCGACGACCCGCTCCTTCACGCCGCCGTGCTCGCCTACGCCAGCGACTACTCGCTCCTCGAACCGGTGCTGCGGCGCCACGGTCTCGTGTGGAGCGACCCCCGGCTGCGGGTCGCCAGCCTCGACCACTCGATGTGGTTCCATCGCCACGTCAACGTCGAGGAATGGCTGCTCTACACCCAGGAGTCACCCTCGGCCACGAGCGGGCGTGGCCTGGGCATCGGCCGCATGTTCTCCCGGGACGGCCGTCTCGTCGCGACGACCGCCCAGGAGGGCATGGTCCGCGTCAAGCCGTCCTGACGACCGCGACGTCCCTACCGTCGAGCCGCACGCCGTCGCCGCTCGCGGCGGCGTCCGCCGACCACGAGGCGAGCACCTGGACCACCGGCCGGTCGAGTGGCACCGTCGCCGCGTGCTCGGCGAGGTTGGCCACCACCCGCACCGCGCCGCGGGTGAGAACCAGCCAGCGGGCGTCCTCGTCGAAGGCCACCGCCACTGACCTGAGGTCGCCCGAGGCGACCTCAGGATCGGTGCGGCGGATCTCGATGAGCCGCCGGTAGAAGTCGAGAGTCGCGGCGTGCTCCGGCTGCGTCACCTCGTCCCAGCGCAGCACGCTGGCCTCCCGGGTCGCGGGGTCCTGGGGGTCCGGCACATCCTGCTCGGCCCAACCGTGCGCGGCGAACTCGCCGCGGCGACCCTCGCGCACGGCCTGGGCGAGCCAGTCCTCCTCGAACGAGGTGAAGAACTGGAACGGCGTGCTGGCCCGCCACTCCTCGCCCATGAAGATCATCGCCGTATACGGCGACAGCAGGTACAGGGCCGCCCCGATGGCCTGCTCGCCGGGGGTGATCGTGTGCCCGATGCGGTCACCGGTCGCGCGGTTGCCCACCTGGTCATGGGTCTGGAGGTAGGCGAGGAAGCGGTGACCGCTCGTCGACGCGCGGTCGACGGGGGCGCCCCACGTCGCCTTGCGGAAGCTCGAGTAGCGGCCGTCGTGGAGGAACACGGAGGTGAGCGTCTTGGCAAGCACGGCGAGCGGGCCCCCGTCGGGCAGCGCCTTGGTGTGGCCCGCGAAGTCCGCGTAGTAGCCGGCTGTCTCGCCGGTGAGCGCCACGTGCAGGGCATGGTGGATGTCGTCGTCCCACTGCGCCGTCATGCCTCGTCCGCCGGAGGCCGTCGGGGTCACCATGACCGGGTCGTTGAGGTCGCTCTCCGCGATGAGGTCGAGCGGCCGGCCCAGCTCCCCGGCGAGCGCCGACACCTCGTCGGAGAGCTGGACGAGGATGTGCGGCACGGAGTCGTCGCGCAGCTCGTGCACGGCGTCGAGCCGCAGCGCGTCGACGTGGAAGTCGCGAAACCAGCGCAGCGCGTTGTCGATGACCCAGCGGCGGACCTGCGGCGAGCCGGGGGCGTCGAAGTTGAGGGCGGGCCCCCACGGGGTCGTATGCCGGTCCGTGAAGTAGGGGCCGAAGGAGCTCAGGTAGTTGCCGGTCGGCCCGAGGTGGTTGTAGACGACGTCGAGGCACACCCCCAGACCCCGGGCGTGGCAGGCGTCGACGAAGTGCTGGAAGGCGGCTGGGCCGCCGTAGGCGTCCTGGACGGCATACGGCGCGACACCGTCGTAGCCCCACCCGTGGGTGCCACCGAAGGCCGCGACGGGCATGACCTCGACGACGTCGACGCCGAGGCGCACGAGGTGGTCGAGGTGGCCCTCGGCCGCCGCGAGGGTCCCCTCGGGCGTGAAGGTGCCGACGTGCAGCTCGTAGACGACCCCGCCGAGCACCCCCTCGCCGCCCCGGGGGCCCCGCCACGAGCCGTCCCGCCACGCGTGACGCGACGGGTCGAAGCGCCGGCTGGGGCCGTGGACGCCGTGCGGCTGCCACGCCGTGCGCGGGTCTGGCAGCGGGTCGCCGCCGTCGAGGCTGAAGGCGTAGTCGACCTCGCCGTCGGCGACGGCGTCATAGGTCCACCAGCCGTCGTCGCCGCGCTCCATGGCGCGGCGGTCCTCCCCGAGCACGATCTCGACCTGCCGGGCCTCGGGCGCCCACACGCTGATCCGGTCGCGGCTCATCGGCTACTTCCTCTCGTCGTCGTCCGGGTCGCGTGCCAGCAGGGCCACAGGCAGGCCGTCAGCGGGCAGCAGCTCCGACAGCTTCGCCTCTCCCCCGCCGACCCGTCTGTCGGAGAGGGCGTCGCGCCACGTCCCGGACGGCAGCTCGATGGTGGCGTCGGCCCAGCCGCCGTCGTCGGCCAACCGGCCCGCGAGCCGCGTCGCGACGACGACGACCTCCGGCCTCCCCGACCCGCGGGAGAAGCCCACAGCGTGGTCCGAGGTCGTCGGCAGGCCGGCGTAGCCGGCGGCCTCACCGACGAAGACCTCTGGACGCTCGCGTCGCAGCCGCAGCGCCTGCGACGTCACGAGAAGCTTCTCGTCGTCGAGGTCGGCGGGGCGGCCGCCGTCGTCGAGGCGCTCGAGACGCGTGCGCTGCGCGGCGTAGTCGACCGGCCGCCGGTTGTCGGGGTCCACGAGGGACAGCGCGACCCCGGACGTGCCCTGATAGACGTCGGGCACGCCGGGCATCGTCAGCTGGATCAGCTTCTGCCCCAAGATGTTTGCGCGAGACTCCACCAATGTGTCGGCGTGCCAGGCGGTGATGTGCTGGCCGATGGCCGGGTCGGTGGTCAGGCCCGCGACGAAGTCGGCCACGTCCTGCTCGTAGGCCGGGTCGGGGTCCGTCCACGTCGTGTGCACCTTGGCCTCCCGCACCGCCTTGGTGGCGTATGCCGCGAGCCGCTCGTGGTCGATCGGCCACGCCCCCACGACGGTCTGCCAGAGGAGGTACTCGGTCGCCGGGTCGAGCCGCTGCCCACGGTGCGCCGCTGCGAGCGCCCGTGCCCGCCGTAGCCAGGCCGCCCACTGCTGCGGCCGCTCGGACAGGACCGCGAGCCGCGCGCGGACGTCCTCCGATCGCTTCGTGTCATGGGTCGTCAGGGTCGTCATCGAGCTCGGCCACGCGTCGGCGGTCGCGGCGCAGAAGTCGTGGAAGTCCTCCACCGCCACCCCGACCGTGCCGGGGTCACCGCCCACCTCGTTGAGCGAGGTGAGGCGCACGAACCGGTAGAAGGTCGTGTCCTCGATGCCCTTGGCCATGACGGGGCCACAGGTCTGCTGGAAGCGCACGCAGAACTCCCGCTGGGCCGCCTCGTCCGTCGTCGTGGCCCGGTCGAGGGCGAGGTCGACGAGGGCCGCCACGGCCGGGGCGTCGTCGCGGGCGAGCATCGTGCGGGCGCGGTCGGCGACCGCCTGCAGGGCGGCCACGTCGGCGGTGTGCGCGTGCCCGGGGCGCACGTAGACGCGGTAGCGGTCCATGGCCACGAGGAGGGCCGTCAGCGCCCGATGGGCCGCTCGCGGGTCGAGGTCCGGACGCGCGCGGGCCACGAGCCGCAGCAGCCGCTCGACCTCCGCCGCCTGCACGCGCTCGACGACGAAGGTCTTCGCCGCGACGACCATCTCGTCCAGGTCCTGAGGCTCCCCGAGATGCTCGGCGCTGACCTCCGTCAGCGGCTCCTCGCCGGCCGGGTCGACGAAGAGGCCGCCGACCCGCTGCAAGGCGTCGTAGCCCGTCGTCCCGGCGCACGGCCACGTGGTCGGGAGCTGCTCGTGGCCCTCGAGGATCTTCTCGACGACGACCCAGACGCCGCCCGTGGCCTCGGCAAGCCGCTCGAGGTAGCCCTCCGGGTCGGCGAGCCCGTCTGGGTGGTCGATCCGCAGGCCGTCGATGCCGCCGGCCCGCACGTGCTCGACGAGCAGCTTGTGCGTGGCGTCGAAGACCTCCGGCTCCTCGACCCGCACGGCGATGAGGGAGGTGACGTCGAAGAAACGCCGGTAGTTCAGCTCCGTCCCGCCGAGACGCCAGTCCGCGAGGCGGTAGTGCTGCGCCCCGAGGAGGTCCGTGAGCGGCATACCCTCCGTGCCTGGGGCCACAGGGAACTCGTGGTCGTAGTAGCGCACGACCGGCTCGCCGTCGGTCGCGTCGACGGCCAGCTCCCCCGCCGCGAGGGCCTGCTCGAGCGGCCCGCCGAGGACGGGCATGAGGATCTTGCCGTCCTGGGCGTCCCAGTCGACGTCGAACCACGCGGCGTACCGCGAGGCGCGGCCCTCCCGAAGCACGTCCCAGAGCGGCGCGTTGAGGCGCACCGGCGTCGGCACGGTCATGTGGTTGGGCACGACGTCCACGACGATGCCGAGCCCACGCCCCCGCGCCGCCTCGACGAGCCTCGCGAACGCGGCGTCGCCACCGATGCCCTCGGCCACGCGCGTGTGGTCGGTGACGTCGTAGCCGTGCGTCGAGCCGGGTGCGGCCTGCAGGATCGGGGACAGGTAGAGGTGCGTGACCCCGAGGTCGGCGACGTGGTCCACCTGCGCGACGGCGTCGTCGAGCGTGAAGTCCGGCTCGAGCTGCAGGCGGTAGGTGGAGACCGGCGCGCCTCGACGGGTGGTGCTCACGCCGTGGCACCCTCAGCCACGCCGACGACCCGCGGAGGTGCCACCTCGCGGGGGGACCGGAGCACGACCACGCTGCGCGCCTCCACCCGGATCTGCCACTCGGGCTTGAGCGGGTCGGTGTCGACGGCGCCGGACGCTGTGTCCACCTCGCGGATCCACATGGAGCCGTAGTCCTCCTCGGGCAACGTGAAGGTCAGCGGCTCGTGGTGGGCGTTGAACATGATCAGGAAGGAGTCGCCGACGATCTTGTGGCCGCGCCGGTCGGGCTCCGGGATGGCTGATCCGTTGAGGAACACCATGAGCGACTTGGCGAGCCCGTTGGACCAGGCCTCGTCGTCCATGTGCTGCGCCTCGGGGGTGAACCAGGCGATGTCACCGAGCTCGCTCTCGCCCCCGTGGTCGGCGCTGCCGGCGAAGAAGCGGCGGCGGCGGAAGACCGGGTTCTCCTTGCGCAGCTTGACCATCGAGCGGGTGAACTGGAGCAGCTGAGCCTGGCCCTCGTCGAGCTCCCAGTGCATCCACGAGATGTCGTTGTCCTGGCAGTAGGCGTTGTTGTTGCCGCCCTGCGTGCGCCCGATCTCGTCGCCGTGCGCGAGCATCGGGACGCCCTGCGAGAGCAGGAGGGTCGTGATGAAGTTGCGCTGCTGGCGGGCCCGCAGCGCGTTGACCTTCTTGTTCTTCGTCGGGCCCTCGACTCCGCAGTTCCACGAGCGGTTGTGGCTCTCGCCGTCGTTGCCGCCCTCCCCGTTGGCCTCGTTGTGCTTGTCGTTGTAGGACACGAGGTCGCGCAGCGTGAAACCGTCGTGGGCGACGACGAAGTTGATCGAGGCGATGGGCTTGCGACCGGAGTGCTCGTAGAGGTCGCTGGATCCCGTGAGCCGAGAGGCGAACTCGGAGAGGCCACCTCCCTCGCCGCGCCAGAAGTCGCGCACGGTGTCGCGGTACTTGCCGTTCCACTCCGTCCACAGGGGCGGGAAGTTGCCCACCTGGTAGCCACCGTCGCCGACGTCCCACGGCTCGGCGATGAGCTTGACCTGGCTCACGACCGGGTCCTGCTGGATGAGGTCGAAGAAGGCGGACAGCTTGTCGACCTCGTGGAACTGCCGGGCCAGCGTCGACGCGAGGTCGAAGCGGAAGCCGTCGACGTGCATCTCGAGCACCCAGTAGCGCAGCGAGTCCATGATCAGCTGCAGCACGTGCGGGTGCCGCATGAGCAGCGTGTTGCCGGTGCCCGTGGTGTCGTAGTAGTGCTCGGGGCTGCCGTCGACGAGCCGGTAGTAGGCCTGGTTGTCGATGCCGCGGAAGGACAGCGTCGGGCCCATCTGGTTGCCCTCGGCGGTGTGGTTGTAGACCACGTCGAGGATGACCTCGATGCCCGCCGCGTGCAGGTCGCGCACCATCGCCTTGAACTCCAGCACCTGCTGGCCGCGCTGGCCGCTGGAGGAGTAGGCGTTGTGCGGGGCGAAGAACCCGATCGTGTTGTAGCCCCAGTAGTTCGACAGGCCGCGCTCCACCAGGTGGTGGTCCTGGACGAACTGGTGCACCGGCATCAGCTCGATCGCCGTGACGCCGATGCGGTGCAGGTGCTCGATGATCGCCGGGTGCCCGATGCCCGCGTACGTCCCGCGGATGTTGTCCGGCAGCGACGGGTGCGTCATCGTGAGGCCGCGCACGTGGGCCTCGTAGATGACGGTCTGGTGGTAGGGCGTGTTGGGGTGCCGGTCGTTCTGCCAGTCGAAGTAGGGGTTGATGACGACCGACTTCGGTGCGTGCCGCCCCGAGTCGAGGGTGTTGACCCGGTTGGGCGCCGCGAAGCGGTAGTCGAACAGCGACTCGGCCCAGTCCACCTGACCCTCGACCGCCTTCGCGTAGGGGTCGAGCAGCAGCTTGGACGGGTTGCACCGCAGCCCGCGTGCCGGGTCCCGCGGGCCGGTGACCCGGAAGCCGTAGCGTTGACCCGGTCCGACCCGCGGCAGGTAGCCGTGCCAGACGAAGCCGTCGACCTCGGGCAGCTCGACCCGGGTCTCGGTCAGCCGCCGACTGTTCTCCGCCCCGTCGAACAGGCACAGCTCGACCTTGTCGGCGACCTCGGAGAACAGCGCGAAGTTGGTGCCGGCACCGTCGAAGGTCGCACCGAGCGGGTACGCGGTGCCGGGCCAGATCTCCATGCGGGTGATTCTCCCCGATGCCTCCGGCGCCGCCGACGCCGCCCGCGGGCTAGGACGGCAGGCCGGGCGTCGGGTAGCGCCCGCAGAAGTCGCGGACCTCCGTGCCGACCCGGTCGACCGCCGCCTCGTCACCGCTGCGCTCGGCCTCGACGACGGCGTCGATCCAGCCGGCGACGCGGTCCATGTCCTCGGTGGTCATGCCGCGTGAGGTGACCGCACCGGTGCCGATCCGGACGCCGCTGGGGTCGAAGGGCTTGCGCGGGTCGAAGGGCACGGTGTTGTAGTTGAGCTCGATGCCGGCCCGGTCCAGCGCCTTGGCGGCCTGCTTGCCGGGCAGCTGCTTGTTCTCGAGGTCGACCAGGAGCAGGTGGTTGTCCGTGCCCCCGGACACCAGGTCGAAGCCGCGCGACATCAGTCCGTCGGCGAGCGCCTTGGCGTTGGCGACGACCGCGTGCGCGTAGTCGCGGAACTGCGGGGTCGACGCCTCCTTGAGGGCGACCGCGATCGCGGCCGTCGTGTGGTTGTGCGGACCGCCCTGCAGGCCGGGGAACACGGCCTTGTCGATGGCCTTGGCGTGCTCCTCGTCGGTGAGGATCATGGCGCCGCGCGGACCGCGCAGGGTCTTGTGCGTGGTCGTCGTGATGACACCGGCGTGCCCGACCGGCGACGGGTGCGCCCCGCCGGCGACCAGGCCGGAGATGTGCGCGATGTCGGCGACCAGGACGGCGTCGACCTCGCGGGCGATCGCGGCGAAGGCCGGGAAGTCGATGGTGCGCGGGATCGCGGTGCCGCCGCAGAAGATGACCTTCGGCCGCTCGGCGAGGGCGAGCTCGCGTACCTCGTCCATGTCGACCCGGCCGGTCTCCTTGCGCACGCCGTACTGCACGGCCCGGAACCACTTGCCGGTCGCGGACACGCTCCAGCCGTGCGTGAGGTGGCCGCCGGCCGGCAGCGCCATGCCCATGACGGTCTCGCCCGGCTTGAGGAACGCGAGGTAGACGGCCAGGTTGGCGGGGGAGCCGGAGTACGGCTGGACGTTGGCGTGGTCGACGCCGAAGAGGGCCTTGGCCCGCTCGACCGCGATGGTCTC
>NZ_DASSMH010000082.1:0-2381 GCF_035688975.1 Intrasporangium sp.
GGTGACGCCCATGTCTGGGGTCGCGGGCCGGCCGGGTCGGCGGTGTGGAACCCCTCTGCCTGCACCGCCTCGGCGGCGACCCGGACGCCGTAGCGGTAGGCGAGCTTGCCGCCCAGCGCACCGGACAGGCCGAGCGCCCCCAGCGTGAGGACGGACAGCGCGATCGGGCCGACTCCGGTGGTGGGTTCACCGCGCCTCCAGAGGAAGTTGACCGCGAAGGCGACGGTGATGCCGAGGTTGAGGACCATGTGGGTGGTGGCCGTCCTCCGCGCCCGCGTCCCGGGCGGGATGCCGGTGAAGTCGAGGAACCCGACCGCGGCCGCCGCCAGCGCGGAGAGCACGCCGACGGCGATGAGCCAGCGCGCCCCGGTCGTCAGGGCGCGCGCGTCGTCCGACAGGCGTGCGCCGATGTCGAAGACGAGGCTGCACATCCACGCGCCGATGGGCACCGTGACGAGCATGGGGTGGAACGGGTGGCCGTACGGTCCCGCCAGGGCGGCCGACACCGGTTCCTTGGCCCGGTCCTGGGTCCCGGGGGTGCTCTCAGGGGACATCCGAGCGTCCTTTCGTGGTTGACCCGCCGGGCAGCGGCTGGCGACACTGAGGCGCGACACCGAAGTGGCAGGCTGGCATAGAGATTGGCGTCGCGACGAGGCCGCGTCCTTACCGCCGAAGGGAGTTTTCCTTGCCGATCGGTATGCCGGGCGGCCCGGGACGACGCCAACCGGGTATGAGCACGCTGCCGAGGCGAGGACCGGGCCCGTGTCGCAGGGATGGGCCACCAGCCGACGTCACGGAGTGGCGGCGGTGCCGGCTCATCGAGGCCGGCTTCCCGGTGGCGCTCGCCGGCGCCCTGGCCGGCATGCGCAGCGTCGACGTCCACGCGCTGCTGCAGCTCGTCGACCGGGGATGCCCACCCGAGCTGGCCGCCCGCATCCTGTCGCCGCTGGACGCCGCCCCATGATCTGGACGCCCGGGCGGGCCCCTGGGCGGCATACGCGGGTCGACGGCGAGAGCGAGGCGACCGACTGGACCACGGCGCTGGTCCTCCCCGGCCCGGAGCGTGACGAGGCCCTGCGTCGACTGCACGCGCTCATGGTGCGGGCCGCGCGCCACCAGGTCTGGCGCATGCGGGGAATGCTCGAGGGGCATGGGGCGGAGGTCCTGGACGAGCTGGCCAACAGCGCTGCCGACGAGGCCCTGACCCTGCTGCTCGGCAAGCTCGGCACCTTCGAGGGCCGAAGCCGGTTCACCACGTGGGCCTACAAGTTCGCCATCCTCCAGGCCGCCACGGAGGTCCGTCGCCAGGCGTGGGCGGGGCGCGCGGTGAGCCTCGAGGACGTCGACAGCTGGGTCGACAGCGCCCCCGGCCCGGAGCTGCACGCCGAGGCTGCCGACCTCGTCGCGGCCGTCGAGCAGGCCATGCGTGTCGTGCTGACGCCCTACCAACGCAAGATCGCGACGGCGCTCCTCGTCGACCAGGTGCCGATCGACGTGTTGGCCGACCGGCTGGGGACGACTCGTGGCGCGCTCTACAAGGCGCTGCACGAGATCCGTGTGAGGCTGCGTCGCAGCCTGCGAGAGACCGGCCACCTTCCACCGAACGAACCGCGAGAGGAGAGGCCATGACGTCACCGATCCGGGGACTGACGCCCGAGGTCGTGCGGCTGCTCACCCTCGACACCGAGCCCTGGCTCTCGTGCGACGACTGCTTCGCGCTCATGGACCGCTACGTCGAGGCGGTCCTGCGTGACCCCCGAGCCACGACGCCGGCGGGGATGCGGGCGCATCTCGACGGCTGCCCGGCGTGCGCCGAGGAGGTGGAGTCCCTCCTGCAGCTTGTCGCTGAGGACGGTGCGGGTGCCTGAGTCGCCACACCGGCACGGGGTGGCGGGACCTTGGTCCTTTCCGGCAGGCCGCCATGCCGGGCAGACTGGCAGGATCAGCTCGGACGGGAAGGGGGCAGCGCGGTGGAGACGTCCATATCCGAGTGCTGGGCCCTGCTTCGCACGGCGACAGTCGGCCGGCTGGCCGTCCTCGTGGACGGTGAGCCGGACATCTTTCCGGTCAACTTCGCCGTCGACCATGGCAGCGTCGTCTTCCGCACCGATGCGGGCACCAAGCTGTCCGCCTCCATCGGGCAGGTCGTGGCCTTCGAGGCGGACGGCTACGACGCCGACACGCGCGAGGCGTGGAGCGTCGTGGCCAAGGGCAAGGCGGTCGAGATCCAGCAGATGTATGACGTGCTCGACGCGATGATGCTGCCCCTGTTCCCGTGGCAGCCGGGGCCCAAGTCGCACTACGTGCGGATCGACCCGACGTCGGTCACCGGACGCCGGTTCACCGCGGCGAGGACGTGACCGAGCCCAAGCGAGACGACG
>NZ_DASSMH010000083.1:0-17351 GCF_035688975.1 Intrasporangium sp.
GGCTCGTCTTCGACGCGTTCCCCTTCATCTTCCTCACGCTCATGCTGAGCCTGCAGGCGTCGTATGCCGCCCCGCTCATCCTGCTCGCGCAGAACCGGCAGGCCGACCGCGACCGCGTCGCCCTCGAGCAGGACCGCGCCCGCGACGAGCGCAACCTCGCCGACACCGAGTTCCTCACCCGCGAGGTCGCCTCGCTGCGTCTGGCCCGGCGCGAGCAGGCGACCCGCGACTTCGTGCGCAGCGAGCTGCGCAGCCTCCTCGAGGAGCTCGAGGACCGCTCGATCGTCCGCGGCGCCGACGACCGCCCGTCCGCGCACCACCCCGAGTAGCGGAGCACACCGAGCAGGTCGCCGCACGGACGTCCGGACCCCGGGGCCGCCACCTTCTCGGTGTGTCGCGGTAGACAGCGGGCGTGGTCGGGAGGCCGCGCACGGCGGCATACGATGGAACACATGTCTGTCCCCGCTCTGCCCAGTCGTGACGTCATGCTCACGGCGCTGTCGAAGGTCAACGACCCCGAGATCCGCCAGCCCATCACCGAGCTCGGCATGGTCCAGTCGGTCGAGATCGACGACGCCGGCCGCGTATCGGTCACCATCTTGCTGACCGTCTCCGGCTGCCCGATGAAGGAGACGCTGACCCGGGACTCGACGGCTGCACTGGCCGCCGTCCCCGGCGTGACCGGAGTCTCCGTGACGCTCGGCGTCATGAGCGACGAGCAGCGCGCCGGCCTGCGCCAGCAGCTGCGAGGAGGGGCGCCCGAGAGGGAGATCCCCTTCGCCAAGGCGAGCTCGCTGACCCGCGTGTATGCCGTCGCGTCCGGCAAGGGCGGCGTCGGCAAGTCCTCCGTCACGGTCAACCTGGCGGCGGCGCTCGCCGAGCAGGGGCTGCGGGTCGGGGTCGTCGACGCCGACGTCTACGGCTTCTCGGTGCCGCGGATGCTCGGGGTCGGGCAGCGGCCGACGCAGGTCGACGACATGATCTTGCCGCCGGTCGCCCACGACGTGAAGGTCATCTCGATCGGGATGTTCGTGCCCGGCAACCAGCCGGTCGTGTGGCGCGGCCCGATGCTGCACCGGGCCCTGCAGCAGTTCCTCGGCGACGTCTTCTGGGGCGACCTCGACGTGCTGCTCCTCGACCTGCCGCCGGGGACGGGCGACATCGCCATCTCGGTCGCCCAGCTCATCCCCGGCGCCGAGATCCTCGTCGTGACCACGCCGCAGCAGGCGGCGGCCGAGGTCGCCGAGCGCGCGGGCGCCATCGCGCTGCAGACGCACCAGCGCGTGGCGGGCGTGATCGAGAACATGTCATGGCTCGAGCTGCCCGACGGCACGCGTCAGGAGATCTTCGGCTCGGGTGGTGGTCAGGCCGTGGCGGAGTCGCTGACCCGCAGCATCGGTGCGCCCGTCCCGCTGCTCGGTCAGGTCCCGCTCGACACGAGGCTGCGCGAGGGCGGCGACAGCGGCACGCCCGTCGTGATCGGCGAGCCGGACTCGGCCGCCGCGGTGGTCCTGCGAGCCATCGCCCGCGGCCTCGGCCAGCGCGCCCGCGGGCTCGCGGGCCGCTCGCTGGGGCTCACGCCGGCCGGTCGCTGACGGCTCGGCCGCGGAGCCGGTCGCTGACGGCTCGGCCGCGGCGGCCGCCGCATGGGGCCCGGCCGGGTGGGCGCTTCAGCGCTCCTCGGCGCTGCGCCTGCGGCTGATGAGCGCCCGCAGCGCCTCGAGCTGGGCGTCATCGAGGTCGGGTAGCCCGCGTCGACGGCCGTCCGCCAGCACGAGCTCGGGCGGCCAGCGCTTCAACCCCCCTCCGGGGGTGCGCACCACGTCTCGGACGTCCGACCAGGCGATCCAACGCCACCCGCTCCACCGAATGCCGTCCTCGGTGATGGCCACCTCCGGGGTGAGGGTGGCGAAGACGGCTAGCGCCGCCCAGGCGGCAGCGAAGACGAGAGCCCATGGCCAGTCATGGCCGCGGAGCAGCTGGAGGAGGCCGATGCCGAGCCATACGAGGGACGCGAGCACAGGCGTCCACCGTGCGAAGAAGCCGCGCGGATAGCGGCCGATCACCGACCCGTTCCCTGGTGGCGCCATGCGCCCAGTATGGACGGGCCATGTGCCGTCGCCGCGGGCCGACACCGGCAAGCGTCGGCTGCGTGGAAGTTTGGTCCCCTCCCCGGGGGTGGAATCTTCCACACAGGCCGGGCAGGGGCGGCGCTCCCTACGTCACTGCTCCCGCTGGGGCAGCAGTGACGTGGCGCCTCGGGGCACCCACCGGTGGACGGACCGCCCGGATGGCGAAGCCACGACGCCCCGCCTGTGGCAGCCCCGATCCATGTCTGCCAGACTCGTCGGCACCGCCCTGAGCACCCGCGACCGAGAGGACCATCATGACCACCACGCCGAACGAGCCGATCAGCGACGAGGACATCGAGACCGTGGGCACGTCGTCGCTGGGCACCACCGCCACCGACGCCGACGGCACCGACACGCAAGACGCCGACGGCACCGACACGCAGGACGCCGACGGCACCGACGCCTGAGTCGTTGCGTGCCCTCGAGCTGCTAAGTGGCGACGCCCAGACCTTCCTCGACTCGGTCTGGGCGTCGCGCGTCCACATCCACCGCGCCGACCCGCAGAGCCTCGTCGGCCTGCTCTCGCTCGACGACGTGGACCACCTCCTCACGAGCGTCGCCCTACGCACACCGGCGCTCCGGGTGGTGCAGGACGGGGTCGTGCTCGCGGCCAGCCGGTTCACGCGATCAGGCTCCATCGGCGGCTCGCCACTGACGGGACTCGTGGACCCCCGCAGGGTGATGGAGCTCTTCGACGGGGGGGCCACGCTCGTGCTCCAGGGGCTGCACCGCTACTGGCCGCCTCTGACGGACCTCGTGCGCTCGCTGGAGCTGGAGCTCGGGCATCCCTGCCAGGCCAACGCCTACCTGACACCGCCTCAGTCGCAGGGCTTCGCTCGCCATGCCGACTCCCATGACGTCTTCGTCTTCCAGACGCACGGCCGCAAGAGCTGGACCGTCGGGCAGGGCGACCAGGATCAGGACCTCGACCTCGTCCCGGGGCTGTGTGCCTACCTGCCCACCGGCACCCCGCACTCGGCGCGCAGCGAGACGGAGCCGTCCCTGCACGTCACGGTCGGGATCAACCGGCTCACGTGGCGGCAGCTGCTGCGGCGCATCAGCGACGAAGTGCTCGCCGGCGACCGCTACGACCGACCCGTGCCCGCCGGCTATCTCACCGACCCCGGCCGACTGGCCGCGCCCCTCGCGGGCGAGCTGGCGGCCTTCGCCGCGGCCCTGGGGCGGCTGGATGCCGAGGTCGTCGCGCGCGACGGCGTGGCGGCGTTCCTCTCCGACCGCACGCCGGCGCTGCGGGGTGGGCTCACCGACCGGGTGGCCCTGTCGTGCCTGCAGGACTCGACCGGCCTGGCGAGGCGGCCGGGCGTGGCATGCGTGCTGCTGATCGATGACGAGCGCCTCCGCGTCCTCCTCGGGGACCGGGAGCTGCGTATGCCGCCGAGGCTGTCGGAGGCCATGACCTTCGTCCGGGACCACCAGAGGTTTCGGGTCGGGGACCTGTCGGCCTGGCTCGACGGGGCGAGCCGCCTCGTCCTCGCGCGTCGACTGGTCCGGGAGGGCCTGTTGCGGATCGAGCCGTGACGACGGACTTCCGCTGCTCCTCGGCAAGCCGCGATGTGACCGAGTCCATCGAGGGCACCGCGTCCACCGTCCGGTCCTTCGTGCTCGTCGAGAACTCCGGGCCGTGGGGAGTCGAGGCACTGCGAGACGCGCGCGTCGACGACGAGGTCAAGCGGCGGCTGCGCAGCCTGGAGGCGGGACACGGCATACGGCCGCTCCTCATCCGTCGGCACGGTGGTGGCCCGACCCGGGGCGCGCGGATCTTCGCCGCGCACGTCCACCGCGACCGCCCCTGGATGGAGACGGCGCAGCTCGGCGACCTGCGCGAGCTGCTCGACCTCGACCTGCCCGCGTTGGCAGCGGGCCGCTCCGTCGGGCTCGCGCCCCACGCCGACCCCGTCTTCCTCGTCTGCACGCATGGCCGCCACGACCGGTGCTGCGCGGTCCGCGGCCGCCCGCTGGCCGCCGCCCTGGCCGAGGCTGCGCCGGGCCAGGCCTGGGAGGTGTCGCACATCGGCGGCGACCGCTTCGCGCCCAACCTGCTCGTGCTGCCGCACGGGCTCTACTACGGGCGGCTGGCGACTCCCGACGTGCCGGCGCTCGTCGCCGCCCACGTCGCCGGTCGGCTCGACATCGAGCACCTGAGGGGCCGCTCGGCCTACCCCTTCCCGGTCCAGGCTGCCGAGATCTACCTGCGACGCCACCTCGGCCTGGTCGCGATCCAGCCGCTCCCGCTGCAGGAGCACGGCCGACACAGCACCGAGAGCCGCGCGGTGTTCCTCGTCGACGGTCAGCGCTGGGCGGTGCGGGTCCGCAGCGAGCTCGGACAGGCGCGCCGGCTGACCTGCTCGGCACCGCGGCCGTCACGCCCGCTGGCGCACCTGCTGCTGTCGATCGAGCGGGCCTGAGAGCTGCTGGCGCCTCGGTCGGTTGGCTTGGGGCGGGTCACGGCAGGTGCCGGTCGCCGGCTCCGGCGGCCGTCACGACTCGACAGCAGGGCCCGCGCGGCTGCGCATCAGGCGTTTCGCCGGAACAGGTCAGGTGGCGTCGGGGTCCCAGGGGGTCGGCCGGGTCGGATCGTGGGTGACCGGCGCACTCGACGGTTTGTCGGACAGGTCGGCGGGCGACTCCGCCTCCTCGTCGGGAGTGCTCAGCGCGTCCCGCACGATCCTTCGGGGGTCGTACTGCCGCGGGTCGTAGGCGCGCCAGTCGATGTCGGAGAACTCGGGTCCCATCTCCTCCTTGAGCTGGGCGCGGGCCCGGTCGGCAAGGGTCCGGGCCTGCCGCACGAGCCGGCCCAGCTTGGCGGCATACTCCGGCAGCCGCTCCGGCCCGAGGACGAGGATCGCGAGCACGGCGAGCAGGATGAACTCCCACCCGTTGATATCGAACACGCCATCCTCTTTCCGCACGTCGCCCCGGGACGTCGCCGGCCCCGGTGGTGCCTCGCCATCCTAGGGACAGCGGGCCCGCACCGGCGGCAGGGCTCAGCCCTTGGGGTCGGCCTCGAGCGTCATCTTCAGCTGGACGTCCTGGCCCCCTCGCTGCACGGTGAGCGTCACGGTGTCACCGACGCCGCGGGCCCGGATCGAGACGATGAGCTGGTCCGGAGTGCGCACGCGCTTGCCCTCGAAGCCGACGATGACGTCCCCGCCCTGCACGCCCGCCTTGTCGGCCGGTCCACCGGGGGTGACGGCATCGGGCTGGTCGGCGACCTTGGCGCCCTCTGCCGAAAACGTGCGGTCGAGCAGCACGCCGATGACGGGGTGGGTGGCCTTGCCCGTGGCTATGAGCTGGTCCGCGGTGCGACGGGCCTCGTTGCTGGGGATCGCGAAGCCGAGGCCGATGTTGCCTCCGGTGGAGCCGGACGTGCCGGGGACCCGGGCGATGGCCGAGTTGATGCCGATGACCTTGCCGTCCATGTCGAGCAGCGGCCCGCCCGAGTTGCCGGGGTTGATCGCGGCGTCCGTCTGGATCGCGTTGATGTAGCTGGCCTCGTCTCCGGCGCCCGGCGTCACCGGGCGGTTGAGCGCGCTGACGATGCCGGTGGTCACCGTCTGCTCGAGGCCGAGCGGCGCGCCGACCGCGATGACCTGGTCACCGACCACGACGCTGTCCGAGGGACCGAGCCGAAGCGGCGTCAGGTCCGTCCGCGCGAGCCTGACGACCGCGAGGTCGTAGCTGACGTCCCGGCCGACGATGCGAGCCTGCTCCGTGTCGCCGTTGCTCAGCACGACCTCGATGGTGCCGCCGGCCGCAGCGGCCTCGACGACGTGGTTGTTGGTGAGGACGTGGCCCTTGCCGTCGATGACGAAGCCCGAGCCGGTGCCCGCTCCGTCGGCCCCGCGGACCTTGATCGTGACGACGCTCGGCAGGGCCTTGGCCGCGATGTTCGCCACGCTTCCGACGGGTCGTGCGGTCGCGCCCGGGCCGGGCGGGGGCAGCGTCCCGCCGCCGGCGTGCAGACGATTGTCGAGATAGAGACCCGTCACTCCCCCGACGATGCCGGAGAGCAGGCACAGCGCGGCGACCAGCGTCCACATCCGCCCACGTCGGCGTGGGGACGCCGGGGGTGGCGGTGGGGCTGGCGGCGGCGGTGGGGGCGCCTGCTCGGCGGCGCTCAGGGCACGATCGGAGCCCCACGGCGCGTCGGCACGCGAGGGCACGCCGGGCCCCTCGGCGGGGTGCTCGGGCACCGGGCCGTCGAACCAGGCCGGTCCGGCTGGGGGAGGCGCGTCGACGGAGAGCGGTTCCGTCGGCAGGGCCTGGGTCGAGGTGAGGTCGATGATGCCCGTGGCCTCTGGTGCGTCATCGGGCTCGCGAGCGGAGGCCGGCGCGCCGCCGGGCGGGACGGGCCTCGTGGGCGGCCCCGACGGTGGCGGCCACGTCGGGTCGTCGGTCATGGTCCCGATTGTGCCGAAGAGGCCAGGGCGATTCGCACCGACTCCTCCTCGACGGCTCGGACCGCGGCGTCGAGGCGGGGCAACCATGGTGCCGAAGAGGTGACCCGGGCACGGCCCATGGGACCGCCCGCGGTCACCGCCCCGAACCCCGCGGGCGTCGTCGGCGCGCGGAAGCTCGCCACCCCCGGCAGCAGCCCGGCCGGGACGCGAGTGGGTGCGGCCGCCTGCTGCGGCACGACGGCGAGGCTCCACGCAGCGGCGACGGAGGCCCCGGCAGCGAGCGAGGCGAGGACGGCGGCCCGCACCGGCGAACGGTGCAGGGCCGGAGCGGTCGGCGCTACCGTCGGCACGGGCTGGCGAGCCGGGGCCGGCGGGATACGGAAGCCGACGGGCGGGGCCGGGACATCGGGCCCCGGGTGATCCGCGGAGCCGACCGGCGCGGTGGGGGCGATCGTGGCCAGTCCCAGCAAGGACGAGCGCAGGCCCTGCGGCATCCCCGTGTCGCTGCGGAGCGCCGCGACGATGCGCCGCTCCTGGTCGGCGGCGGCCCGGCACGTGCCGCACCACACGAGGTGACGGTCAAAGGCGTCCAGGAGCGGGGCCGGCAGGGTCCGGTCGACGTAGGCGCGGACGTTGCCGCGCAGGTGTGGCGTCACCGCGTCCCCGTCGCGACCCGGGTCCCCGTCGCGACCCGGCGGCCGGGCAGGCGCAGGCCGGCGCGTGGCGCGCGTGCCTCGGGCGTGGACACGGTCTCCGGGGCACGGTGGGCCAGCGCCTCGCGCAGCTGGGCGCGACCCCGGTGGATGCGCGAGCGCACGGTCCCGAGCTTGATCCCGAGAGTGGCGCTGATCTCCTCGTACGAGAGCCCTTCGATGTCGCACAGCACGACGGCCGCGCGAAACTCCGGCGGGAGGGCATCGAGGGCCCGCTGCACGTCGTCGTCGAAGCGCGCGTCGTGGTAGGTCTGCTCCGGTCCCTTCTCCGAGCTCGGCAGCCGCCCCGCCGCGTCCTCGGGGAGGGCGTCGAAGCGGATGCGCTGCTTGCGCCGCATCTTGTCGAGGAAGACGTTGGTGGTGATGCGGTGCAGCCAGCCCTCGAACGTCCCGGGCTGGTAGGAGTTGAGCGAGCGAAAGACGCGGACGAAGACATCGTGCGTGAGGTCCTCGGCGTCATGCGGGTTGTCGGTCAGTCGGTAGGCGAGGCGGTAGACCCGGGCCGAGTGCTGCTCGACGATCTCCTCCCAGGTCGGAGGAGTCCAGGGCGAGTCGTCCTGGGGGGTCACGGTGGTGGTCACGCGCGCGTTCGCCTTTCCAAATGCTGGTGCCCGGCACAACGCCCGCCGGACCGGTTTCGTTCCCCCCATCCTGCCCCACTCGCCGGCGCGTCCCATCCGGCGGCGGCTTTGGATCTGCTGTGAGGTCTTGGCGCCGCCCTAGCCGGCTGCGGAGTCGGGGCCGACCTCGTAGTCGATGGGCTTGCACACGCCGCCGTTGGACTTCTCCGCCGAGCACGCGGTCAACCCGACGTGCAGATCCATGTCCGCGCGCAGGACGACGCGGTCACCGGCAACGGACGTCGGGGGGTCGATGTGCAGCTCGCCCGACGGGTCGGTCCACACGTTCATGAAGATGTTGAGCGTCGTGGAGATCTGGTCCGGCTGCACCCCGAAGGGCGCGAGCCCCCGGCACAGGTTGTCGAAACAGCTGGGGTGCGGGGCCCCGTCGAGCTCAGGGTAGAGCAGGTCGAAGGTCTGCTGGCTGCACGGCGTGAGGAGGAAGTCGTGCCGCCCGCACGTGTCCTCCACGATGGTCGCCATGGGACGACTGCGGTTGCTGTAGAGCACGTCGCCGGTCGTGAAGAAGACCTTGTTGCCGTAGTCGATCGTCCGCCCGGAGGAGAGCCACTCCCCGTGGTCCTCGGCGGAGAAGGCGAAGAAGTCACTGACCTGCCCACCCGTCGGGTCGACCACCGTCAGGGTCTGCCTGGCCGGGAGGAGGAAGCCGGTGCCCGTCTGCGGTTCGAGTCGTCTCATGCCCGCACTTTCTTCTGCTCGAACGGTGGCTGCCAGTCCGGGCCGACGGCGCGGCCGGAGTACTGCCGGGCCTCGGACGCCGTGCCGTGGTCGGCCACCATGGGGTTGATCGTGCCCTGCAGGCGTTGGTCCCGCTCCCGGATCCGGTCCCGCATGCGCGGGTAGCCGCCGGACGCGCGCAGGGCGGTGAACTGGTCGTGGAAGTTGAAGACAAGGGTGGGGGCGGCGGCCCGGCGGGCATCGCGGGAGGCCGCCGGGTGGAGCCCGACCACGAAGTATGCCGTGCCACCCAGGCTCAGGGCGAAGTGCTTGTCGCGGGGGTCAGCCGACACGTCGGGGCTCCACGGTGCCCCGTCCTCGGCGTGCAGCGAACGCAGCTGCGCCCAGAGCAGCTCCTCGAAGTGCTGCTCGCCGACGACCCGCGGTCCCCGGAAGATGGCCACGAACGAGGCGAACCCCTCGGGCAGGTCGACGTCGGCGGCGAAGCCCCGCAGGTCCTCGAGGAGCCGGGGCGCCGTCCCGGCGCCCGCCAGCTCGTCGTAGACACGGACCGTGGCGCGGTCACGGCGGTAGACCGAGCGCGCGCCGAGGCAGGGGTAGTCAGGGTGGCCCACCATGGCCGACATCGACTCGACGAGGGCCCGGTCCGGCGCGGAGGCGGGGTCGGGCACGTCGGGGGCCAGGTCAGGCACGGCAGCTCTCTTCCACGGGGGCCGGGCATGAGGACATACCCCCGGCGACGAGCGCTCAATCGACCCCCGGCGCCCACAGTAGGGTGGCGGCATGAGTTCTCAGAAGGTGGCCGCCTGGGCCTACGCGGAGGAGTTCGTGACGCCCGGGGAGCACGTCGAGCAGGCTCGCCGCCGCAGCGAGGCCCTCGGCCTGGTCCCGCTCGGCAACGGCGCCGGGGCCGCACTGCAGGTGCTTGCCGCGGCGACGAGCGCGAAGGCGGTCATGGAGGTCGGGACCGGGGCGGGCGTGTCGGGGCTGTGGCTGCTCGGCGGCATGGCCGGCGACGGCGTCCTGACGACGATCGACCCGGAGACCGAGCACCAGCGCGCCGCGCGCGAGGCCTTCGCGGCGGCGGGGGTGGCTCACCAGCGCACCCGGGTCATCGCGGGGCGGGCCCTCGAGGTGCTGCCGCGGATGACGGACGGGGCCTACGACATGGTCGTCGTCGTCGACGGCGACAAGCAGGAGTACCCGGCCTACCTCGAGCAGGCCACGCGGCTGCTGCGGCGCGGCGGCACCCTGGTCATGCAGTGGTCGGACAAGGTGGCCGACCCCGCGGCCCGCGACGCCGAGACGAAGACCCTGCGCGACGTCGGCCGGGCCGTCCGCGACCACGAGCACTTCACGGTCGCCCTGCTGCCCATGAGCACCGGCCTGCTCATCGCGGCCAAGCGCTGAGGCGGCCCGCACTTCGCCGCGCAGCCGAAACGGCCCCCGACCTGGCACAGGTCGGGGGCCGTCTCGGCGCCGGCGGGTCACTCGACCCCGGCGCATCCCTGGATCGCGTCCCGCAGGGCGGCAGCCTCACTGGGCGTCATCTCCACGACGAGCCTGCCGCCGCCCTCGAGCGGCATGCGCAGCACGATGCCACGGCCCTCCTTGACGACCTCCAGCGGTCCGTCGCCGGTCCTCGGCTTCATTGCTGCCATGGTTCCCCTTCCACAGGAAATCGAGTCTTTCGTGTCCATTATTCCGTGTCTCAGGGGCGAGACCTAATTGCCGGGGCGTCGAGGCCCGCGAGGCCCCCTGCTTTCCACGTGTGGCGCGATGGGAGAAGGTGGCGACATGACGGAGTCCTCCCCCTACCCAGCCGCCGCCCGCGCCGGCACGCCCGCCAGGGCGGAAGACACTGGGCCGCTGCCGCTCGTCGTCCAAGTGGACGACGGTGTGGCGTGGGTGCGTCTCAACCGCCCCGACGCCATGAACGCGCTCGACGACCGGCTCAAGGGTCTGCTGCGGGACGCGCTCGAGCACCTCGCGGCCGACGAGGCGGTCCGCTGCGTCGTGCTCACCGGCACCGGGCGCGCGTTCTGCGTCGGGCAGGACCTCAAGGAGCACGTGCGCTCCCTCGACGACCCGGGCTCGAGCCTCACGACGACGGTCACGGAGCACTACAACCCGATCGTGCTGCTGCTGGCAACGATGAACAAGCCGGTCATCGCGGCCGTCAACGGGGTCGCAGCCGGCGCCGGGATGAGCTTCGCCCTGGCGTGCGACTTCCGGGTCGCGGCCGAGACGGCTGCCTTCAACACCGCCTTCGCCGGGATCGCACTCTCGTGCGACTCCGGCTCGTCGTGGACACTTCCGCGGCTCGTCGGACCGGCGCGAGCCAAGGAGCTCCTCCTGCTGCCGCGCACCCTGCCCGCGTCCGAGGCCCTGTCGCTCGGGCTGGTGACACGGGTCGTGCCGCCCGACGCGCTCGAGGCGACGGTGTCGGACCTCGCCGCCCAGCTCGCCGCGGGCCCCACGGTGGCCTACGGGTCCATCCGCCGAGCCGTCGCGTACAGCGCCGGCCACGATCTGGCGGCCGCGCTCGCCCACGAGGGAGAGCTCATGGGCGTCACCGGGGCCACGCAGGACCACCGCGCCGCGGTCGACGCCTTCCTCGCCAAGGCCAAGCCGTCCTACTCCGGCCGGTGACACCCGCCGCGGCGGGCACCCGGGTGCCGCCGACTACGTCACTGCTCCCGCTCAGGCAGCAGTGACGTGGTCGGCGGCACGACAGGTGGCGGCCGCCCTGGCCTCACGGCGGGTAGTCGCTCGGGGGCACGAAGCGCCAGAGCTCGTCGGTCCACCACCACTGGCCCACGACGAAGAGCACGAGCAGCGGCGCGGACCGTGCGAGCAGCCGCCGCCACGTGCTGCCCCGGCGATCGGCCCACCCGGCGCCGACGAGGACGGCGAGCAGCGGGAACAGCGGGACGAGGTAGCGGAAGATGCTCGTGAACGGGTCGAGGACCGCCGCGAGATATGCCGGGTAGCCGAGCGACCACGCCCGCAGGTCCGCGCCGAGCGCGCCCGCCCAGGGCCCGGCAACCATAGCGACGAGGACAAGGACGAGGACGAGGAGCCATACCGGCCCCCACGTCTCACCGAGGAGCCAGCGCGCCTTGTCCAGCCAGGGCACGAAGGGCTGCACGGAGTCGTAGGCACGCCACGCCGCCATCGTGTCGGTGTAGGCGGTTGCCGATCCGGTGCGCCACCACGCGAGCGCCGGCCACAGCAGGCCGGCGATCGCGCACGCGACGAGCAAGCCGAGCATGGCGGCATACTGCGTGCGCGGGATCGGACGGACCGCTCGGGCCCGCCAGCGCAGCACGACGACGACGAGCGTGACGAGCCCGAGCGGCACGGCGATGGGCCGCGCGAGCCCGACGAGCAGGGCGACGGCGGCCGCCACGGCCCACCGTTCCCGGGCCAGGGCGTAGAGGTAGGCCGCGAGGAGCAGCATGGCGAGCGACTCGGTGTAGGCCAGCTGGAGCGTGACCGAGGCGGGGAAGCTGGCCCACAGCACGACGACGGCGTATGCCGCCGGCGCGCCGAGGCGGTCGCGCAGCAGCAGCCCGAGAAGGACGGCCGCCCCGAATCCACACGCGAGCGCGAGCAGCGACGCGACGACGGGAAAGCTGCCTCCCGTCGCGCCCATGAGAACCCTCGCGGAGAACGGGAAGAGCGGGTAGAAGGCCCACGGGTTCTCGCCGACCTTGCCGGACTCCGTGACGGGCAGCACGGTGGGATAGCCGCCTTCGGCGATCCGCTGGTACCACTGGCCGTCCCAGAGCGCGGTGAAGGACCAGTACGTCACCGGCACGCCGTCACCACCGGTCATCCCGCTCGGCACCTGGCGCTGGGCGACGAGCCACAGGATCGCGGTCGTGACCAGGCGGCACGCGGCGTAGAGCCCGAGCACGACCGGCACGAAACGGCGGTGGCCAGGGTTGAGCACGCGAGCGGTCATTCCGGTGGGCGCTCCTCGATCGCCGGGTGCTGCTCCCCGAGCGCCTGCTGGCGCTCCTCGGCCGCCCGCCGCAGGCTCGCGATCTCCTCGTCGCGGTCGCGCAGCTCGCGGCGCAGCCGGTCGAGGACGCCGTCGACCTGGCTCATGCGGTATCCCCGGGCCGTCACGTCGAGCTCGAGCGCCGCGAGGTCGTCGTCGCGGAGCCGCTCCTCGGGCAGCGGCTGGTGGCGCAGCGTCGAGGTCGCCCCACCCATCCCACCGCCCACGAGCCCGAGGACGAGGGCCGCCACGAAGCAGACGACGACGACTCCGGCGAGCAGGATCACCCACTTCATCGCCGGGACTTCTCCTCGTGGGAGTCGATGACGCGGACCGCCTCGTGCGGGTCGTCCGTCAGCGTCAGGCGCGCGAGGTCCTCCTCGGTGATGATGCCGGCGGCGAGCGACTGCTCACGCAGCCAGTCGAGCAGCCCCTGCCAGTAGTCCGTCCCGATGAGCACCACCGGGAACTCGGTGACCTTCTGGGTCTGGGCGAGCGTGAGCGCCTCGAAGAGCTCGTCGAGCGTGCCGAACCCGCCGGGCAGGACGATGAAGCCCTGCGAGTACTTGACGAACATCGTCTTGCGCGCGAAGAAGTAGCGGAAGTTGACACCGAGGTCGACGTAGTCGTTGAAGCCGGTCTCGAAGGGCAGCTCGATGCCGAGCCCGACGGACGTGCCCTGGCCCTCGAGTGCGCCCCGGTTCGCCGCCTCCATGGCTCCCGGGCCTCCCCCGGTGATGACGGCGTAGCCGGCCTCGGCGAGCAGCCGGCCCACCTGCACCCCCGCCGCGTAGGCCGCACTGTCCCGGCTCATCCGCGCCGAACCGAAGACCGCCACGGCCGGCCCGAGCTCGGCGAGCGCCCCGAAGCCCTCGACGAACTCCGACTGGATCCGCATGACGCGCCAGGGGTCGGCATGCAGCCATTCGGTCGACTGGATCCCGTCGAGGAGCCGCTGGTCGGTCGTCGTCCTCGGCACCTGCGCCCGGCGCAGCCGGACCGGTCCGGTCTGCCGCTCGCGGGCCGGTCTCTGCTCAGTCACACCGCTCACCCTATGTCGCGAGCCCCGCCTCCCCGCGGGCGCGCCCGCTCACCTCACCGACGACCCGTCTCTCCCATGGCCCAGCGCAGCAGCGCCGCCTCGGCGTCGGCATACTGCTGCACCGGGCAGCGCTCGTCGTCCATGTGCGCGAGGTTGGGGTCGCCCGGGCCGTAGTTGACGGCCGGGATGCCCAGCGCGGAGAAGCGCGCGACGTCGGTCCAGCCCTCCTTGGGGCCCACGGGCACCCCGAGCGCCTCGACGAACTCCTGGGCGGCGGGCAGGTGCAGCCCCGGCCGGGCCCCGTCGGCCGCGTCGCGCAGCGTGCAGTCGAACCCCTCGAACAGCCGGCGGACGTGCTCTAACGCGGTGGCCGCGTCCTTGTCCGGGGCGAAACGGTAGTTGACCGTCACGGTGCACAGGTCGGGCACGACGTTGCCGGCAATCCCGCCGCTGATGCCGACGGCCTGCATGGCCTCGTGGTAGTCCAGTCCGTCGACCGCGACGACCTGGGGCTCGTATGCCGCGAGCCGGCCCAGGATGGTGCCGGCCTCGTGGATCGCGTTGTGCCCCTTCCAGGGCCGTGCCGAGTGCGCCGCCACCCCCCTGGCGGCGACGTCGACCCGCAGCGTGCCCTTGCAGCCGCCCTCCACGGCACCGCTCGTCGGCTCCAGGAGGACGGCGAAGTCGCCGGCGAGCAGCTCCGGTGCGGTGCGTCCGATCCGCTCCAGCCCGTTGAACTGCGCCTCGATCTCCTCGCACTCGTAGAAGAGGAAGGTCAGGTCGCGGGCGGGACGGGTCGCCTGCGCCGCGACCCGCAGCGCGACCGCCACGCCGCCCTTCATGTCGACGGTGCCCCGGCCCCACAGCTCGCCTCCCACGAGACGGGTCGGCAGGTTGGGCGGGTCGGCGAGCGGCACCGTGTCGAGGTGTCCGGCGAGGATGACGCGCTCGTCGCGCCCGAGGCGGGTGCGCGCGACGACGCTGTTTCCGTCGCGGAGCACCTCGAGGTGACCGAGCGGGCGCAGCGCCGCCTCGACGGCGTCGGCGAGCGCCCCCTCCTGCCGGCTCACCGACTCGATGTCGCAGATCGCGGCGGTGAGGGACGCCACGTCGCCGTGCAGGTCGAGCGCGGGCACCGTGGCGGCGGAGGGCGGGCTGGGCGGCATACGGTGCAGGCTATCTCCCGCCGCCGACACCGGGTTTCGCCGGCGTCGGCGCCGCCCCCTACCCTTGGGCCATGTCTTCGCAGCGCACCGCCTGGGGCCATGGGCTCGCCACGACGACGGCGACCGGCCAGGTCCTGGACACGTGGTTCCCGACGCCGGCCCTGGGCACGCCCGAGGCGGGCGACGAGACCGGCCCGGCGCCCGAGCTGGTCGCGCTGGAGGCGCACGACGAGCTCCGGGGTGTGCGCACGACGGTGGTCCGGGTCGTCGTCGACCTCGACGCGGCCCCGGCGGATGCGTCCGACGCCTACCTGCGGCTGCACCTGCTCTCCCACCGCCTCGTGCGCCCCAACACCATCAACCTCGACGGCATCTTCGGCGTCCTGCCCAACGTCGTGTGGACCAACCACGGCCCGTGCCCGGTCGACGGCTTCGAGGCCACCCGGCTGCGGCTGCGCGCCCGCGGCCCCGTCCAGGTCTTCGGTGTCGACAAGTTCCCCCGGATGACCGACTACGTCGTGCCGGCCGGCGTGCGCATCGCCGACGCCGACCGCGTGCGCCTCGGCGCCCACCTCTCCCCGGGCACGACGGTGATGCACGAGGGCTTCTGCAACTTCAACGCCGGCACGCTCGGCACGTCCATGGTCGAGGGGCGCATCGTCGCGGGCGTCGTCGTCGGCGACGGTTCCGACATCGGCGGCGGTGCCTCGATCATGGGCACCCTCTCCGGCGGCGGGAAGGAGCGCGTGTCCATCGGCGAGCGCTGCCTCCTCGGCGCCAATGCGGGCGTGGGCATCGCCCTCGGTGACGACTGCGTGGTCGAGGCGGGCCTCTACGTCACCGCCGCGACGAAGGTGCGGCTCCCCGACGGGTCGGTCGTCAAGGCCAAGGAGCTGTCCGGGGCGAGCAACATCCTCTTCCTGCGCAACAGCCAGACCGGTGCCGTCGAGGCCCGCGACCGCGCCGGCCGTGGCATCGAGCTCAACGCGGCACTGCACGTCAACGACTGAGGGCGCGCCCACGATGCCGACCGACCCGGGCTCGCGGCCGGTCCCGGCCGGGCGCCCCCCGCGGCGGGCGCGGCGCCCGGGACCGGCTCGACCGTCCGCGGCCAGGGAGCGGCGCCGTCGGCGCGCCCGGCGCCGGGCCGTCCTGCTCGTCTTCGCCGTCGCCGTGGGCGCGGTCGGGTGGGCCGCCACCCGCTCGGTGATCGACACCGTCCGCGGCGAGGTCTGCACCATCACGGCCGCCGGCACGAGTGAGACGTTCGACCCCGAGCAGACCGGCAACGCCGCGCTCATCGCCGCGCTGTCGATCAAGCGGCGTATGCCGCCCCGCGCCGCGACCATCGCCCTCACCACGGCGTTCCAGGAGTCGAAGATCCGCAACCTCCGCTTCGGTGACCGCGACTCCCTCGGGCTCTTCCAGCAGCGTCCGAGCCAGGGCTGGGGCACCGAGGCCCAGGTCCTCGACCCCGTCCACGCGACCAACGCCTTCTACGACGCGCTCGTGAAGTTCCGCGGCTACGAGACCGCGGACATCACCCAGATCGCGCAGCGGGTCCAGCGAAGCGCCTATCCCGACGCCTATCGCGACCACGAGGGCCAGGGCCGGGTGCTCGCCTCGACCCTGACCGGCAACTCACCGGCGGGTGTGACCTGCGGGCTCCGTGCGGCGACCAGCCACGCCGCCCCGGCCACGGTGCGGGCGGCCCTCGCCGAGCAGATGGGCATCACGGCGGCCACCCTGGGGCCTGGCACCCTCACCGTCACCGCCGCCGACACCCGGCTCGCGTGGGCGGTGGGTCACTGGGCCGTCGCGCAGGCCGGCTCGACGGGCGCGACGCAGGTGCGAGTGGGTGACCGGAGCTGGAGCCGGGACCGGGGCGCCGACGGCTGGTCGCCAGGGCGGGCCTCCCCCACCGTGACCATCACCCTGCGCTGACGAGCCCCGGGCTGGGCGGTTCAGCGGGCGTCGATCTCGACGTAGTCGCGCTCCGGCTCGCCGGTGTAGATCTGGCGGGGGCGCCCGATCTTGGTATCGTCGTCCGTCATCATCTCGCGCCACTGGGCGATCCAGCCCGGCAGGCGGCCGAGGGCGAAGAGCACCGTGAACATCTTGGACTGGAACCCCATGGCCTTGTAGATCAGACCGGTGTAGAAGTCGACGTTGGGATAGAGCCGGCGCTCGACGAAGTAGTCGTCCGCGAGGGCGATCTCCTCGAGCTGCTTGGCGATCTCGAGGAGCGGGTCGTTGACGCCGAGCTTGGCGAGGACGTCGTCGGCCGCCTGCTTGACGATGGCCGCGCGCGGGTCGTAGTTCTTGTAGACGCGGTGCCCGAAGCCCATGAGGCGGGTGTGCGCCTCCTTGTTCTTCACCCGGTTCATGAAGGTCTTGGGGTCCTCGCCCGACTCGCGCAGCGTGCCGAGCATCTCGAGCACCGCCTGGTTGGCGCCGCCGTGGAGCGGACCCGAGAGCGCGTGGATGCCCGCCGAGATGGAGTTGAACATGTTCGCGTGCGCCGAGCCGACGAGGCGGACGGTGGAGGT
>NZ_DASSMH010000084.1:0-4376 GCF_035688975.1 Intrasporangium sp.
AGCAGGCAGGCCTGTTCCCGCACCGCACGGTCATGGACAACGTGACGACCGTTCCGCGGCTGCTGGGCTGGGACCGGCGCCGGGCCCGGGAGCGCGCCATGGACCTCATCGAGCGCGTCGGCCTGGCCCCGGACCTCGCCCGGCGCTATCCCGCCCAGCTCTCCGGCGGCCAGCAGCAGCGCGTCGGCGTCGCCCGGGCGCTGGCAGCCGACCCGCCGGTGATGCTCCTCGACGAGCCCTTCTCGGCCGTCGACCCTGTCGTGCGCGAGCAGCTGCAGGACGAGTTCCTCCGGCTGCAGGGCGAGCTCGGCAAGACGATCCTCTTCGTCACCCACGACATCGACGAGGCGATCAAGCTCGGCGACCAGGTCGCCGTGCTGCGGGTCGGTGGCCGCCTGGCCCAGCTCGACTCGCCGGCGCGGCTCCTCGCCGACCCCGTCGACGACTTCGTCGCGGACTTCGTCGGTCGAGACCGCGGCTACCGGGCGCTCAGCTTCGTCGACGCGCCGGAGCTCTCGCTCGCCGACGAGGTGACCGCCACTCTCGGTGATCCGCCGGAGCCGCTGCGCGCCGCCGGACGCGCGTGGGTCCTGGTCGTCGGCGAGGGCCGCGAGCCGCTCGGCTGGGCCCGTCCGGCGGACCTCAGGGGACCGATCGACCGCAGCTCACTGCACCGCGGCGGCACCGTGGCCTCCTCGACCGGTTCCCTGCGCGCAGTGCTCGACGCCGCCCTCAGCTCGCCGTCCGGGCGTGGGGTCGTGGTCGGCCCCGACGGCCGCTTCCTCGGCACCATCCGCGCCTCGGACGTGGTTCGGGCCCTCGAGCGCCACGAGGGGCGCCCGGCGGGAGAGGCGGCGTCGTGACCTGGGCCCTCGACCACCTCGGGGAGATCCTGCTGCGCGCCCGCGAGCATGCCTGGCTGGCCGGGCTGCCGCTCCTGCTGGGCCTGCTGATCGCCCTGCCGCTCGGGTGGCTCGCGGCCCGCACCCGGTGGGCGCGCGGACCGCTCCTCACCGTCACGGGGCTGCTCTACACGATCCCGTCGCTCGCCCTGTTCATCCTCCTGCCGCTGGTCATCCCGACCCGGACGCTCGACCCGGCCAACGTCATCGTCGCCATGACCATCTACTCCGTGGCGCTGCTCGTCCGCGCCGTCGCCGACGCCCTCGGGTCGGTGAGCGCCGCAACCCGGCAGGCCGCCATCGCCATGGGCTACGGCGGCCTCGGCCGGTTCCTCGCGGTCGACCTCCCGCTCGGCGTCCCCGTGCTTGCAGCCGGCCTGCGGGTTGCGGCGGTGAGCAACGTGAGCATCGTCAGCGTCTCCTCCCTCGTCGGCATCTCCCAGCTCGGCCACTACCTCACCGAGGGCTACGACCGCACCTTCGCGACGGAGGTGTGGGTCGGCATCGTCGCCTGCGTGCTCCTCGCGCTCGTCTTCGACCTCGTCATCCTCGGCATCGCACGAGCCGCCACGCCGTGGACGAGGGCCTCCGCATGATCGGCTCGGTGCTCGCCTGGTTCCAGGACCCGGACCACTGGAGCGGGTCCGACGGCATACCCAGTCGGGTGGGCGAGCATTTGCTCTACACCGCCATCACCCTCCTTCTCGCCGGCGTCGTGGCGCTGCCGGTGGGCTCCTGGGTGGGCCACACGGGCCGGCTGCGCTGGCTGGTGTCCTCGGCCAACGTCGCACGCGCCATCCCGAGCCTGGGGCTCCTCTTCGCGGTGTCCATGGCGGTCGGACCACTGATCACGAGCAACCTCGCCTTCGTCATCCCGAGCATCGTCGTCCTCGTCCTGCTCGCGGTGCCTCCGCTGCTCTCGGGCACGTATGCCGGGATCGACAGCGTCGACCCGGCCGCCCGCGACGCCGCGCGGGGCATGGGCATGCGCCCGCTCGAGGTGCTGCGCCTCGTCGAGCTGCCGTGCGCCCTGCCGCTCCTGCTCTCGGGGCTGCGCAGCGCGACCCTGCAGGTCGTCGCCACGGCCACCATCGCCGCGTCGGTGAGCCTCGGCGGGCTGGGGCGCTACCTCATCGACGGCCTGGCCAGCCGCGACTACGTCCAGACCGTGGCCGGCTCCCTCCTGGTCGCGGTCCTCGCTCTCGCCGCCGACGGACTGCTCGCCGTCGTCCAGCGCTTCGCCGTCTCGCCGGGAATCTCCGGCCGGGCCGTCCACGTTGCGCGAAGGGGTGCCGTCGCCATGCCGCTCGGGCCCGCCAGAGTCTCCCTCCACGAGGCGGCCGCCTCGCTGGACAGCCCCGTCGAAAGGGACCCCTCATGACACGCCCCCGCACCCTGGCCGTCGGGATGCTCCTCGCCGCGGTCGTGCCGCTCGCCGCCTGCGGGTCCTCCGACCCTCTCGGCACGGGAACGGCGCCCGGCGCCACCGCCAGCTCGTCCGGCGGCGCGGGCCGGTCCTCGCTGACGGTGGGATCCGCCGACTTCCCGGAGTCGGCCCTCCTCGGCGAGCTCTACGCCCAGGCGCTCGAGGGTGACGGCCTCACGGTGCAGCGCACGTTCAACATCGGCTCCCGTGAGACCTACCTCAAGGCGATCACCGGCGGCGAGGTCGACGTCCTGCCCGAGTACACAGGCTCCCTGACGACCTACTATGACAAGGCGTCGACGGCCAAGGACGCCGAGGCGGTGTATGCCGAGCTGAAGAAGATCCTGCCCACGGGCCTGACCGTGCTCGCCAAGTCCGCGGCGGAGGACAAGAACTCCCTCGTCGTGACCAAGGAGACGGCCGACGCCTGGTCGCTGAAGGCCATTCCCGACCTCGTGGCCCACCAGGCGGAGCTCACCATCGCGGCACCGCCCGAGTTCAAGACCCGCCAGCAGGGGCTCGTCGGCCTCAAGTCGGAGTACAACCTCGTCCCCAAGGAGTTCCGGCCCCTCAAGAGCCAGGCCACCGTGGACGCGCTCAAGAACGGCCAGGTCAAGGCCGCCAACATCTTCAGCACCGACCCGTCGATCGCGGCCAACAGCTTCGTCGTGCTCGAGGACCCCAAGCGGCTCTTCGGCTCCGACAACGTCGTCCCCCTTGTGCGCCAGGAGGTGGCCGACGCCAAGCTCACCGCGGCCCTCGACGCCGTCTCTGCCAAGCTCGACACCCCGGCGCTGGCCCAGATGGTCAAGGAGGTCGTCGTCGACCACAAGGACGCCAAGGACGTCGCGTCGGCGTGGCTGAAGTCGGCCGGCCTCGACTGACGTCGCACCACCTGCGACGCACTACCTGCGACGAGGGCCCGTGCGACCCAGGAGGTCGGACGGGCCTTCGCTGCTGATCAGCCTGCCCAGGCTCGACGCGGCGCTGGGGGAGCCTGGACAGGATCCGGGGTGGACTCGGGCCGGGTCCAGGGGGCCGGAGGGCTGGCGGCAGGAGTGACCGGACGGGTGGCGGCAGACAGGCGCACGCACTCGTCGATGCACTCGCGCAGCAGCCGGACGAGCCGGGTCTCGTTCTCAGACACACAGGCGTGCCCGAGCCCCTCGACGGCGACCGCCACCATGGTCGGCGCGGCGTTCTTGCGGAAGGAGGCGAGGCTCGTGGGTCGCCGGCTGCTGAAGGTGCGCGCCCAGTGCTCGGCCAACGGCACGGTGTCGAGGGCCGCACGCGAGCGCTCGGTGAGGTCCGATACCGGGCGGCCCTCGAGCTCGGCGAGGACCCGCTCGGCCGTGAGGATGCCGACGGCGAGGACGTTCTGCCGCTCCGCCGAGGCGACCGCTAGCGCCGCCTGCGCGCAGCGCAGGGCGAGGATGGGCTCGACCCGCTCGTCGTCCGGGATGAGCCCGATGACCTCGGGGATCATCGCGGTGAGCTGCTGACGCGCACGGTCCCCGAGGGAGTCGTTGACGGTCCGCGCCACGGCAGCCAGCAGGGGGTGGGTGCATGCCGGGTGGTCGCTCCACTTCTCGCCCGCGAGGAACGACGCCATCTCCATGAAGCAGGCGCCCTTGCGGGGGTTGCGGTGCCGCCCGGCCGACAGGACCGGGACTCCGTCCGGGATGACAGGAACTCGTCGTTGCATGGGGCTCTCCTGCGCGTGAAGAAGGTCAGCCTGACCTTTCCAAGCATGCGCGCCGATCGAGCACTTGGCTACTGTTCGCCGGCGACTTGCGGGCCCGCGCGAGAGCCCAGATATCTGCGGGGCTGGATATCGCTATAGCGATGTCCAGCCCCGCAGATATCTGGGAGGCCCCCCGGTCGGGTCAGGCGGGCTCGGGGGAGCCGGCTGCCGCTGGGGTGCCGGCGTCGCCGCGGTGGACGGCGGCGAGGAGCATCTGGGCGATGTCGACGACCTCGACGTCGGCGTATGCCGGGTCCTCGTGCTTCTTGGCGTTGAGGCCGTCGGTGAGCATGACCTTGCAGAA
>NZ_DASSMH010000085.1:0-49909 GCF_035688975.1 Intrasporangium sp.
AACAACACCCGAGGCCTCTTCACCTCCACCGACCCCCTCGCAGGCGGCAACACCACCGCCTACACCTACCCACAAGATCCCGTCAACGGATTGGATCTCGACGGTAACTGCTGGTCGTGGGCTCAGTGGGCTTGCGACGGAGCAAGGGCAGCGGGTGGCTGGGTATGGGACCACAAAGCGGACGTCGCTCTCACGGCAGTCTCCTTTGTGCCCGTGGTGGGCCCAGCCGCCTGGGCATATCGAGCCTTCCGGATCGTCAAGTTTGCTCGGGACGCGCGACGGTTGGTAGACGGCGTGCGGGCAACGCGAGCGACAAGTTGGCTGGCAGGTCGACTGTGGACCGGTAGAGGCGCTCAAGCTGGTTTTGCGCGGAACGGAGTGACCAAGATGAGAACAGCCCAAAATGGCGGTCGGACTTGGCGAGGTCCTTCTAAGTCGGGCAGGGGATACAAGTCCAACTTCACGCAGGGGGTAGAGGGCACTCACCGCTACGGCAATTATCACGTAAACCACAGGCGACCACGACGTTGGGCGCCATGGTGGTGACAGAGAACCTACCGGCCCTCTACGTTGGAGCGCTATTTCATGAGGGTACTATGTTCGGCCAAATCGCTTTGTATGAAGAGGTGTGGCTAACCAAGCAGCGCGTCGGTTTCAGGACCAGAAGGAGTCTTCGACGCACGGTCGATTGGCGCATTATCTTCGATGCTCGGGAATTCAACGAGTCAGGGCTGGTTGACGCGGAGACTTACGCCTCCCTCCGGGACGCGGCCCAGTTCTTCCACGGGGGAACCATACTTCAAGTAGCAGACATTCAATCGCGAGTGGCGAGACTTAGAGCAGTTGAGCGTTTCATGGCTGAGGAGGTTATGCAGAAGTTCCATCTATTCCCAACTCTGGCAGCCTTTTGTGGGGCGATCGATATGCAGAGCAAGGACGTCGACCTGGACTAGCCCTGGACTAGCCCAGGAGGACCTAGCCTTGGGTTAGGCCGAGTCTAAAGAAAATGCCAGGTCGCGGCCACGTACTGGACGCCGAATGGGTCGTCGGCGAAGGGCACCCCCGCCGCCATCCGGCGCCCGGCGGCGCCCTGCAGGGCCGCTCCGGCGAGGATCTGCAGCGCAGCCCGCCCCTCGCAGAGCAGCTCCGCGGCCAGCTGCGGGTCCAGGTCGAGCAGCGGCTGCGGATCCCCGGCCCGCACCGCCCCCACCCAGGCGGCGTCGAAGCCGGCGGCGCGGGGGTCGAGGTAGCCGGGGGCCTTCTGCGTGCGGCGGGCCGAGCCGTCGGCGAGCACGAGCAGCACGACGGGCTCCGGACCGGACACGAGCGAGGCGCCGAGGCGCACGCAGCCCGCCACCGGCTCGCCGAGTGCCACGGCCTGCAGCGCGTCGACCCGGCAGCCCGCGGCGGTGAGCAGCTGGCGGCCGAGGGCCACGGCATACGGCAGTTCCTCCGGGTCGGAGGCTCGGCGCGTGCCAAGGAAGGCGGCTGCCGAGCTCGGCTCGTCGGGGCCGTGCGAGCGCGTCCGGGGGCCGCCGGCGACGACGACGACCCGCGCCCCGGCCTCCTCGGCACGGCCGCGCACCCACGAGGCCACGTCGGCGCAGGCGGCCCGCAGCTCGGGCACCGGGTCGACGGAGCCCCGCAGACCGTCGAGGAGCAGGGGCGGGTGGGGGCACAGGCCCGCGGCGATCAGCACGACCGGCTCCTCGGGGCCGTGGGGGCCGGGCCGGTCACGCCAGGCCTCGCACGAGCCGCGCGGGCGCCCTGGTGCCGCGGATCGTGGCGACCATGTCAAGCACCTGCTTCGTCTCGCGCACCTGGTGGGCGCGGTAGACCCGGGCGCCCTGCCACGCGCACACGGCCGTGGCGGCGAGCGTGCCGAAGACGCGCTCCTCGACCGGCAGGTCGAGCGACTCGCCGACGAAGTCCTTGTTGGACAGGGACACGAGGACGGGCCAGCCCGTCGCCGTCAGCTCGTCCAGGCGGCGGGTCACCTCGAGCGTCTGGGGGGTGTTCTTGCCGAAGTCGTGGGCCGGGTCGATGAGGATGGACTCGCGGGCCACCCCGGCGGCGAGCGCGCGCTCGGCATACGCGACGGTCGCGTCGACGACGGTCCGCACGACGTCGGCGGGGTAGGCCACCCGGTGCGGGCGCACCCGCGGCGCGAGCCCGCCTGCATGCGTGCAGACGATGGCGGCGTCGTGCTCGGCCGCGACGTCGACGAGCGCGGGGTCGTGGCCGCCCCACGCGTCGTTGAGCAGGTCGGCACCGGCCCGGCACACCTCGCGCGCCACCTCGTGACGCCACGTGTCCACGCTGATGACGACCTCCGGGTGGGCCGCGCGCACGGCGGCGACGAAGCCGACGGTCCGGCGCAGCTCCTCGTGCACGTCGACCTCGTCGCCGGGCGCCGCCTTTACCCCGCCGATGTCGACGATGGCCGCGCCCTCCTCGACGACGCGGTCGACGCGCTCGAGCGCCACGTCGTGCGCGTAGGTCGCCCCGCGGTCGTAGAACGAGTCGGGCGTGCGGTTGACGATCGCCATGACGAGCAGCTCGTCGTCGTCGAAGACGTGTCGGCCGAGGCGCAGCATTCAGCGTCCTTCGCGGGAGGTGCGGCGGGCGGCCGGCACGGTGACCGCCGGCGGCCGCTCGGCGAGCGGGATCTGGCGCGAGCGCCAGGCCGGCGAGCCGTCCTCGCGGACGGGCTGGTGGAGCGCGGCCGAGGCGAGGGCGCCCGCGTGGCCGCGGCGCCGGTCGACGACCGCGAGCAGCTCGGCGGCCATGAGGCCGAGGTCGTGCACGTGCTGGTGCTCGTGGGCCCGGGAGCCGAGGTCCACCTGGGCGATGGCGTCGAGCCCGTGCCGCTCGAAGGTGTCGATGAGCGTGGCGATCTCGATGCCGTATGCCGTGGGCACCGGGAGCGTCTCGAGCAGCGCCCGGCGGATCGCCCACTCCCCGGCGAGGGGCTGCACGACCGCGGCGAGCTGGGGCCACCACAGGCTGAGCACCGGGCGGGCGACGAGCTCGGTGACCCGGCCGCCCTCGGTGCTGTGCGCGCGGCCCCCCTCGGCGAGGATCCGGTCGTAGAAGCCCTTCACGAGCAGCGTGCCCGGGTCGCTCAGCATCGGGCCGAGCAGGCCCGTGACGAAGTGCGTGCCCCAGTGGCGCAGGTCCGCGTCGATGAAGACGAGCAGGTCGCCGGTCGTGACGAAGAGCGACTTCCACAGGGCCTCGCCCTTGCCGGGATGCGTGCCGAGCTCGGGCGCGACGGCGGAGGAGGCGAACACCTGCGCGCCGGCGGTCGCGGCGACGTCCGCGGTGGCGTCGGTCGAGTCGGAGTCGATGACGACGAGCTCGTCGACGAGGGGCAGGCGCTCGACGAGGTCGCGCCGGACGAGCCGCACGACGCCGCCCACGAGGTGCGCCTCGTCCCGGGCCGGGACGACGACGCTGATGCGGTGCCCGCCGGCCTGCTTGAGCTCGAGCAGGCGCTCCGGCGGCCAGGTGGAGCTGTCGGTGGTGCGCCGGCCGTGCCAGGCGCGTGCCTCGTCCCAGGCGGTCGCGACCTCGGTCACGCGTCCTCCTCGTCTCGGGGCCGGCCGGGTCGTCCGGCCGAGGCAACCGTAACCCGCTGCGCTACGGTCTCCAGACGAGGTGCGAGGAGGGCGCCGTGGCCTGCGCCACCGGCGTCGCCGAGCACGCTGACGAACCCGACCGAGAGGACCCCTCCCGCATGAAGATCCACGGCAACGTCGCACTCGTCACCGGCGGCGCGTCCGGCCTCGGCGAGGCCACCGTCCGCCGGCTCGTGGAGGCGGGCGCCCGGGTCGTCGTCGTCGACCTGCCGAGCAGCAGGGGGGAGGCGCTCGCGGCCGAGCTCGGGGAGGGTGTCGTCTTCGCGCCTGCCGACGTCACCGACGAGGCGCAGGTGGCCGCGGCGGTCGACCGGGCCGGCGAGCTGGGCAGCTTCCGCATCGCCGTGAGCTGCGCCGGCATCGGGACGGCGGCCAGGACGGTGGGCCGGGACGGCAGCCCCCACCCGCTCGCGGACTTCACCCGCGTCGTCACGGTCAACCTCGTCGGCACCTTCAACGTCATCCGGCTCGCGGCGGCCCGGATGGTCGCCGGCACCGACGTCGTCGACGAGGAGCGGGGCGTCATCGTCAACACGGCGTCGATCGCGGCCTTCGACGGCCAGGTGGGGCAGGCGGCCTACAGCGCCTCCAAGGGCGGAGTCGTCGGCATGACGCTGCCCATCGCCCGGGACCTCGCGCAGTCCGCGATCCGGGTGGCCACCATCGCGCCGGGTCTCTTCCACACGCCGCTCCTGGCCGGGCTGCCCGAGGAGGCCATCGCGTCGCTCGGCGCCCAGGTGCCGCATCCTCCGCGGCTCGGCAGGCCGGCCGAGTACGCCCAGCTGGTGCAGGCGATCGTCGAGAACCCGATGTTCAACGGCGAGACCGTCCGCCTCGACGGCGCCATCCGGATGGCGCCGCGCTGACGACGCCGCGCTGACCGGAGGCGGCGGGTCGGGTGGGCATCCACATCGGCACCTCGGGCTGGAGCTACGCCCACTGGGAGCCGGAGCTCTACCCGCCGGGCACGCCCCCTGCCGGGCGACGGGAGATCTACACGCGCAGCTTCTCGACCGTCGAGCTCAACGCGAGCTTCTACCGGTGGCCCTCGAACCGGACGTTCGCCGGCTGGCGACGGGCGCTCCCGGCCGGATTCCTCATGTCGCTCAAGGCATCCCGCGGCCTGACCCACGCCAAGCGGCTCTACGCGCCCGAGGCGTGGACGGAGCGGCTCGCCGGGGCGTGGCACGAGCTCGGCGACCGCCGCGGCGTCGTCCTCGTCCAGCTGCCGCCGGGTCAGGAGCGCGACGACGCCCGTCTGGACTACTTCCTCGCCGGGCTCCCACCGTGGATGCGGGTGGCCGTCGAGCTGCGCCACCCGAGTTGGCACGACGAGGCGGTCTACGCGCTCCTCGAGCGGCACGGGGCGGCATACTGCGTCCTGAGCGGCGCCCACCTGCCGTGCGTCCTGCGCGCCACGGCGCCCTTCGTCTACGTGCGCCTGCACGGTCCCGACCACGACCACCTGTATGCCGGGTCGTACGGCGACGCGGACCTGCGCTGGTGGGCCGACCGCGTCGGCGAGTGGGACCGCGCCGGCCGGGACGTCTTCGTCTACTTCAACAACGACGGCGACGCCAACGCCGTGCGCAACGCCCGGAGGCTGCGCGAGCTCACCGGCTGGGGGTGAGCCTCGCCGTCGAACGCCGTTGCGCCAGACGGGGATCGGAGGGACGCTGGAGCGGCAGCACCCGCCCCCGATGGAGCCGCGGGGGAGTCGCGAAGGAGGCCCGATGAGCGAGCCCGTGATCCACATCGTGCCGGTGACGCTGCCGGAGGGGGTCAACCTCGTCTTCGGCCAGGCGCACTTCATCAAGACCGTGGAGGACCTCTACGAGGCGCTCGTGGGCTCCTCGCCCTATCTGCGCTTCGGGGTCGCCTTCTGCGAGGCGTCGGGGCCGCGGCTCGTGCGCAGGGCGGGCAACGACCCCGACCTCGTCGCCGGGGCTGTGGAGCATGCCACCGCGGTGGGGGCCGGCCACTCGTTCGTCGTGCTCCTGCGCGACGGGTTTCCCGTCAACGTGCTCAACCAGGTCAAGGCCGTCCCGGAGGTGTGCCGCATCTTCTGCGCGACGGCCAACCCCGTCCAGGTGCTCGTCGCCGAGACCGATCAGGGCCGGGGCGTCCTCGGGGTCGTCGACGGAGCGTCCCCGCTCGGCGTCGAGACCGAGGAGGACGAGCGGGCCCGCCGGGCGCTGTTGCGGGACATCGGTTACAAGTGCTGAGCGGCGGTGCCACACTGGCCTGCCGGGAGCCGATCAACGGGAGGTCGACATGTCGCGTGTGGTGCACTTCGAGGTCCAGGCCGACGACGTGGAACGCGCCAAGAGCTTCTACGCCGCCGTCTTCGACTGGTCCTTCGAGGACTACAGCTCGTTCACCGGGTCCACGTACTGGGGGGTCGTGACCGGACCGGACGACCAGGCCGGCATCAACGGCGGCCTGCTGCAGCGGCCCGCGCCCACGCCCGGCGCCCACCAGGGCACGAACGCCTTCGTCTGCACGATGCAGGTCGAGGACTACGACGAGACCGAGCAGCGCATCCTCGCCGCCGGCGGGCAGGTCGCCCTGCCGAAGGCCGCCTTGCCCGGCATGGCGTGGCAGGGCTACTACCTCGACCCGGAGGGCAACACCTTCGGCATCCACCAGCCCGACCCCGAGGCCGCCTGACCGCGACGGCAGAGGCCGCGTCCCGTGGCCGGGTGGGCGCGGGGTTCCCTCCGGACCCCGCTGGGGCCTACGTCACTGCTCCACTTTCTGCAGCAGTGACGTAGGGCTAGCCGTGACGTAGGGCTCAGAAGTCGCCCGCGCCCGAGCGCAGGGTGGTGAGGACGCGAAGCAGCGTGCGCAGGTCGGCGCCGGGCAGGCCGAGGCGGCCGAAGACCTCGTCGTTGAGTGCCGCGGTGGCCTTCTCGGCGAGAGCGCGGCCCTCGGGGGTGAGTGCGACGAGGACCGCGCGACGGTCTTCGGCCGAGGGCGTGCGCGTCACGAGAGCGGCCGACTCGAGGCGGTCGACGGCATTCGTCACGCTCGTGGGATGCACCTGCAACCGGGAGCCGATGACCTTCATCGGGAGGGCGCCGCGCCGGCTGAAGAGCAGGAGCATGAGCACCTCGTAGCGGGCGAAGGTCACGCCCAGGGGGCGCAGCGTCGACTCGACGCGGGCCAGCACGATCTGGTGGGCGCGCATGAGCGACGTGACGGCCGCCATGCCGTCGGCGGCGTCGCCCCAGCCCCGCTCGGCCCACTGGGCGCGGGCGGCCTCGATCGGGTCGAAGGGAAGCCCGCGTCGCGGTGCGCCTGCTGCCATGCGGCCCATCCTAGGCCGAACCCGCGCCTTGTGTTGACGTCCGTTAGTCGGAGGTCCTACTTTTTAGGGGCCTCCCTTTCCTCCACAGCGCCCCCTGGAGTCGACCCGTGACCACACCTGCCCCCCTGCACCGGCCGACCTCCCACGTCCGGCTCGTCACGGCCTCCAGCCTCTTCGACGGTCACGACGCGTCGATCAACATCATGCGGCGGATCCTGCAGAGCCAGGGCGCGGAGGTCATCCACCTCGGCCACAACCGATCGGTGCAGGAGGTCGTCGACGCGGCGATCGAGGAGGACGTGCAGGGCGTGGCGGTCTCCTCCTACCAGGGCGGGCACGTGGAGTACTTCGAGTACCTCGTCGAGCTGCTCCGGGTGGCCGGCGCGGGCCACATCCGGGTCGTCGGCGGTGGCGGGGGCGTCATCGTGCCCGAGGAGATCGCCCGGCTGCGGGAGTCCGGCGTGACGATCTTCTCGCCGGAGGATGGGCAGCGGCTGGGCCTCGCGGGCATGATCAACACCGTCATCGCCGACTGCGACTTCGACCCGTGGGCGGTGGCCGCCCCCACGCTGGACGCCGTCCTCGCCGGCGACCGGGCTGCCGTGGCCCGGGCCATCACGGGCGCCGAGCAGGGCGAGCTCGGGGCGGACCTGCTCGCCGGCATCCGCGAGGCCGCCGGGAGGCGCTCCGTCCCCGTCCTCGGCATCACCGGCACCGGCGGCTCCGGCAAGTCCTCCCTCACGGACGAGCTCGTGCGCCGCCTGCGCCTCGACCAGCAGGACAAGCTGCGGGTGGCGGTCCTCGCCGTCGACCCCACGCGGAGCCGAGGCGGCGGCGCCCTCCTGGGCGACCGGATCCGCATGAGCACGCTCGACGGGGACCGGGTCTTCTTCCGCTCGCTCGCCACGAGAGGCGGCAGCCAGGTCCCGGACCACCTCCGGGACATCCTCGCCATCCCGCAGGCCGCCGGCTACGACCTCGTCGTCCTCGAGACCCCTGGCATCGGTCAGGGCGACGCCGCCATCGTCGACTACTCCGACGTCTCGCTCTACGTCATGACCCCCGAGTTCGGGGCCTCCTCGCAGCTCGAGAAGATCGACATGCTCGACCGCGCCGACGTCGTCGCGATCAACAAGTTCGAGCGGCGCGGCGCCGAGGACGCCTTGCGAGACGTGGGCCGCCAGCTGGTCCGGAACCGGGAGGCGTTCGGCAAGGGTCCGGCCGACATGCCGGTCTTCGGCACGTCGGCGGCCACCTTCAACGACGACGGTGTCACCGCGCTCTACCACCACCTGCGCGGGCTGCTCGCCGAGAAGGGGCTGCCGGTCGGCGAGGGAGTCCTGCCGCCCGTCGCGACGAAGCAGTCGACGCGCATCTCCACGATCGTCCCGGCGGCCCGGGTGCGCTACCTCGCCGAGATCGGGGAGACGGTCCGGCGCTACCACGCCGACACCCAGAGGTATGCCGCGCACGCCCGGAGGGTGCAGCGCCTCGAGGCGGTGCGCGGCGAGCTCGCCGCGGCGGGCGCGGACGACTCTGGCGTCTCGGCCCTCCTCGACGCCGCTCGCGCAGCCCTGCCCGACGAGGTGGCCGAGTTCCTCGCGGGCTGGCCGGCCCTGCGCGAGTCATATTCGGGCGACGAGCGGGTCGTCACCGTGCGCGACAAGGAGATCCGCACCCCACTGACGCGGGAGTCGTTGTCCGGCAATAGGATCCCTCGCGTAGCCCTGCCGCGCTACGCCGATCATGGCGAGCTCGTGAGCTTCTGGCGTCGCGAGAACCTGCCCGGCTTCTTTCCCTTCACCGCCGGGGTGTTCCCCTTCAAGCGGGAAGGGGAGGACCCTGCGCGCATGTTCGCCGGAGAGGGCGACCCGTTCCGCACCAACCGGCGCTTCAAGCTGCTGTCCGCGGACAGCCCCGCCACGCGGCTGTCGACGGCATTCGACTCCGTGACCCTCTACGGCCGCGACCCCGACCCCCGGCCGGACGTCTACGGCAAGGTCGGCACGTCGGGCGTGTCCGTCGCGACGCTCGACGACATGAAGGCCCTCTACGACGGCTTCGACCTCGTCTCCCCGACGACGTCGGTCTCCATGACGATCAACGGCCCCGCCCCGACGATCCTCGCGTTCTTCCTCAACACCGCCATCGACCAGCAGCTCGAGGCCTTCCGGTCCCGCGAGGGACGGGCGCCGACCGAGGAGGAGGCGGACGGCATACGGGCGCACACCCTCGCCACCGTGCGCGGCACGGTGCAGGCCGACATCCTCAAGGAGGACCAGGGGCAGAACACCTGCATCTTCTCGACGGAGTTCTCCCTGCGGATGATGGCCGACATCCAGCAGTGGTTCATCGAGCACCACGTGCGCAACTTCTACTCGGTGTCGATCTCCGGCTACCACATCGCCGAGGCGGGGGCCAACCCGATCAGCCAGCTCGCCTTCACGCTCGCCAACGGCTTCACCTACGTCGAGAGCTACCTCGCGCGGGGCATGGCCATCGACGACTTCGCGCCCAACCTGTCCTTCTTCTTCAGCAACGGGATGGACCCGGAGTACTCCGTCCTGGGCCGGGTCGCGCGACGCATCTGGGCCGTGGCGATGAGGGACAAGTACGGCGCCAACGAGCGGTCCCAGAAGCTGAAGTACCACGTGCAGACCTCGGGCCGGTCGCTGCACGCGCAGGAGATGGACTTCAACGACATCCGCACGACGCTGCAGGCGCTCATCGCCATCTACGACAACGCGAACTCCTTGCACACCAACGCCTTCGACGAGGCGGTGACGACCCCGTCGGAGGCGTCGGTCCGGCGGGCGCTGGCCATCCAGCTCATCATCAACCGGGAGTGGGGCCTGGCGATGAACGAGAACCCGCTCCAGGGCTCGTTCATCATCGACGAGCTCACCGACCTCGTCGAGGCCGAGGTGCTGCGCGAGTTCGACAAGATCACCGAGCGCGGCGGCGTCCTCGGCGCCATGGAGACCGGCTACCAGCGTGGGCGCATCCAGGACGAGTCGATGCTCTACGAGCACCGCAAGCACGACGGCAGCCTGCCCATCATCGGCGTCAACACCTTCCGCAACCCCCGCGCCGACGCGGAGGCCAACACGACGATCGCGCTCGCCCGGGGCACCGAGGAGGAGAAGCAGTCGCAGCTCGCCCGGGTGCGCGCCTTCCGGAAGGCGCACGAGGCCGAGGCGCGGGCAGCCCTCGAGGAGCTCAAGCGCGCCGCCATCGCGGGCGACAACGTCTTCGACGTGCTCATGCGCGCGGCGCGGGTCTGCACGCTCCAGCAGGTGACGGAGGCGTTCTTCGAGGTCGGTGGTCAGTACCGCCGCAACGTCTGATCCCCGAGTCCCCCCGAACGGCCCGCGTGGTTGGCTGGTCGCATGTTGGTCGACGACCTCGGGTATGCCGTCGAGCTCGACCGCGCCCCCCGTCGCGTCGTCTCCCTCGTCCCGTCGATCACCGAGGCGATCGCGGCGACCTGCCCGGACCTGCTCGTCGGGGCGACCGACTGGTGCACCCACCCGGGGGACCTGGCGGTGCAGCGCGTGCGGGGCACGAAGAACCCGGACCGGGCAGCCATCGCCGCGCTGGAGCCGGACCTGGTGGTCGCCAACAAGGAGGAGAACCGGGAGCTCGACGTGCGCCGCCTCCGGGAGGGCGGCATACCGGTGTGGGTGACCGACATCGAGACGGTGCCGGGGGCCCTCGCGTCACTGGAGCGGCTCCTCGTCGTGGGCCTCGGCCAGGACCGGCCAGCGTGGCTCGAGGAGGCCGCGCGCGAGTGGGCCGGCCCGGTCCCCGCGCCGACGGCCCGCGTGGCCGTCGCGATCTGGCGCGACCCGTGGATGGTCGTCGGCCGCTCGACCTTCACGGGCGACGTCGTCGCGCGCCTCGGGTGGCACAACGTCTTCGGCGGGTCGGCGGAGCGGTATCCGCACGTGGGGCTCGAGCAGCTGGACCGGGACGACGTCGACGTCGTGATCCTGCCGGACGAGCCCTACGTGTTCACGCCGACGGACGGGCCCGAGGCCTTCAGCCGCACGCGGACGGCGCTGGTGAGCGGGCGGCTGCTCACGTGGTACGGCCCGTCGCTCGTCGGCGCACGCGCGGTCCTCGGGGCGGCGGTCGGCTGACCCGCGTGGCCTGACGCGCACGAGCCCCGGGCCGTCGTGCGGCCCGGGGCTCGTCCTTGCGCCGGTCCCGACGTGGGACCGGCGGGCGGCTCAGCGCGTCAGCACCGACTCGCGCTCACTGGCGCCCGCGGCTGGGTGGTGGACCGGGTTGCCGAGCTCGGCGAGCGGCGTGGCGTGCGTCTCGCGGGCCGTCAACGCGCCGATCACGGCGATGAGCGAGGACCCGGCGACGATCCACGCGGCCGGCAGCCAGTGCGACTTGTCGGACCCGACGAGCGCGGTGCCGAGCAGCGGGGTGAACCCGGCGCAGAGGATCCCGACCTGCAGGGCGATGGCGACGCCGGTGTAGCGGACCCGGACGTTGAACAACTCGGGGAACCACGCGGGGTAGATCCCGTTGGACATCGCGTAGGTGCCGGCGGTGATGAGCGTGCTCGTGACGAAGATGACGGGCAGGTTGCCGGTCGAGATGCTCCGGAAGTAGAGGAAGATCATCACCGCCGACCCCAGGACGCCCGCGATGAAGACGGGCTTGCGGCCGACGCGGTCGGAGAGCCGCGCGAAGAGCGGCTGGGTCGCCACCGCGCAGAGGTTGCCGACGACGCTCACCCACAGCATGGTGCGGGTGGGGACCCCGACCGACACGGCATACGCGAGCCCGAAGCTCTGCATGAAGGTGTTGGTCACCGTCTCGAACGACATCGCCGCGACCTGGAGGAACTGGATCGGGTGGGTGCGGAACATCTCCGTCAGCGGCAGCTTGACCAGGTCGTTGTGCTGCGCCTTGTCCTCGAAGACCTCGGGCTCCTCCAGCGCGCGCCGGACGACGAAGGCGACGGCGAGGACCAGGACGGAGGCCCAGAAGGGGACGCGCCAGCCCCACGACAGCCGGTCCGCCTCGTTCATCGACGCGACGGGCAGGAAGGCCAGCGAGGCGATGACGATGCCGGCGGAGATCCCGGAGATGGTGAAGCTGGGGAAGAACCCGCGCCGCCCGACGGGCGACTCCTCCATCGTCAGGGACGACGCCCCGGCGGTCTCGGCGCCGGCGGACAGCCCCTGCAGGAGCCGCAGCACGACGAGGAGGGTCGGCGCGAGGGCGCCCACCTGGGCATAGGTGGGCAGCAGCCCGATGAGGAAGGTGCTGGCCCCCATGAGCACGAGGGTGAGCACCATGGTGTTCTTGCGGCCGATCCGGTCGCCGAGGTGGCCGAAGACGATCGCGCCGAAGGGCCGGGCCACGTAGGCCACGCCGAGCGTGGCGAACGACGACAGCTGCGCCACGGTCGAGTCCGTGCTGGGGAAGAACAGCTTGCCGAAGATCAGCGAGGCCGCGGTGGCGTAGAGGAAGAAGTCGTAGTACTCGAGGGCGCCGCCGAGGAAGGCGGCCAGCGCCGCCTTCTTCGCGCGCCGCAGCCGCCGCGCGGCTGCCTCGGGGGACTCGTGGTCGGGAGCCGCGCTCCTGGGCGTGGTGGTGGACATCGCTCCGCTCCTTTGCGGTGAACTGCGGGGTGGTGTGGCCAGGGAGACCGGCCTGATGGATGGGCGTTTCTGTTGTTCGTATGCCGCACAGGTGTTCACTATGCGAAGTGTTGGGTGTACGCTACCGACTGTTCCGGTCCGCGGCAAGAGGTGCCGTCGATGAATTGCCCTCCCGCGGCCACCGAATCGCCCGGCTTTCACGAAGGAGTGAAATCGCATGAGCACCACGGAAGAGGCGTTCCTCGTCGGCCTCGTGGGGGACGGGGTCCTGCCCTCCCTCAGCCCGGCCCTGCACGAGCGGGAGGCCGACGCCGTGGGCCTGCGCTACCTCTACCGCCCGCTCGACCTGCCGACGATGGGGCGGCGCCCCGACGAGGTGGGCGCGATCCTGCGCGAGGGCGCGGCCCTCGGCTACAACGCCTTCAACATCACCTACCCGTGCAAGCAGCTCGTCCTCGACGCGCTCGACGAGGTCGATGAGGACGCCGCCCGGCTCGATGCGGTCAACACTGTCCTCGTCCGCGACGGGCGCCTCGTCGGGCGCAACACGGACTGGACGGGCTTCGCGGCCGGCCTGGCCTCGGGCCTGCCGGAGGCCGACCTCGCGCACGTCGTGCTCGTCGGCTCAGGAGGGGCCGGCTCCGCGGTCGCCTACGCCCTGCTGGCCGCGGGCGCGAGCCGGCTCGACGTCGTCGACCTCGACGCCGGCCGGGCCGAGGCGCGCGCCGCCTCCCTGGCGGCCCTCTTTCCCGCAGCGACGGTCGGCGCCGGCGGCATCGACCTCCTCCCGGCCCTGCTGGCCGCCGCCACGGGGCTCGTGCACGCCACCCCGGTGGGGATGCACCACCACCCGGGCCTGCCGGTGGACCGCGCCCTGCTGCGGCCCGGCCTCTGGGTCGCCGACATCGTCTACCGGCCCGTGCGCACGCAGCTCGTCGCGGCTGCCGAGGACCTCGGTTGCCCGGTCCTCGACGGCGGCCACATGGCCGTGGGGCAGGCCGTGGACTCGTTCCGGCTCATCACCGGCGTCGAGCCGGACCGGGACCGGATGCGAGCGCACTTCCTCCAGCTCGTGGCCGCCGGCCGCTGACCAAGCACCCGCCATCCGCACCCAACCCGAAGGAGAGCTCTCATGACCGCAGCCGAAGGTGCAGTCGTCGACGATGCGTTCGACGACCCGCGGGTCGTCACGTCGTCGGACGCCGCGTCGAGCAGCCAGGAGGAGGTGAGCCGGCAGATCGCGGCGCTGCACGCGGCATACGTGCGCGGGCCGGCGACGGCCACCCCGCCGACGCAGCCGAGCCTCGACTTCGCGCCCTACCGCAGCTCCATCCTGCGGCATCCGACCAAGGACCTGCACCACGCCGACCCGGAGGACGTCGAGCTCGCGGCCCCCATCTTCGGCCACCGCGACGTCGGCGAGCTCGAGGCCGACCTCACCATCCAGCACGGTGGGGAACCCGTCGGGGAGCGGCTCGTCGTCACCGGCCGGGTGCTCGACGGTGACGGCCGGCCCGTGCGGCACCAGCTCGTCGAGGTCTGGCAGGCGAATGCCGCGGGGCGGTACGTCCACAAGCGGGACCAGCACCCGGCCCCGGTCGACCCGAACTTCACCGGCGTGGGCCGCTGCCTCACCGACGCCGACGGGGTCTACCGCTTCACCACGATCAAGCCCGGCCCGTACCCGTGGAAGAACCACGACAAGGCGTGGCGGCCGGCTCACATCCACTTCTCCCTCTTCGGCACCGACTTCACCCAGCGGATGGTGACCCAGATGTACTTCCCCGGCGACCCGCTCCTCGCCCTCGACCCCATCTACCAGTCCATCCTCGACCCCGCAGCCCGGGCCCGACTCGTCGCGAGCTACGACCACGGCGTCACCCAACATGAGTGGTGCACCGGCTACCGCTGGGACATCGTCCTCACGGGCAGCCACCGCACCTGGGTCGAGCAGGACGGGGGGCTGTCGTGAGCACCCCGCCCCGCGTGCCTGCCATGCCGGTCCTGCCCGTCACGCCCATGGGCCGCCCCGACGGGGACCTGGCTCCCACCCCGGGCCAGACGGTCGGGCCGTTCTTCGGCTACGCGCTGCCCTACCCCGGCGGCGACGAGCTCGTCGGCCCGCAGCATCCACGACCGGTGCGCCTGCACGGCACCGTCCGCGACGGCCACGGCGTCCCGGTGCCGGACGCGCTGGTGGAGATCTGGCAGGCCGACGAGGACGGCACCGTGCCCGCCATCGCGGGGTCGCTGCGCCGCGACGGGTGGACCTTCACGGGTTTCGGCCGGGCGTCGGTCGACAACGTCGGCCACTACTCGTTCCGCACCGTGGCGCCGGGTCCCACGCGGCCGGGGGCGGCCCCGTTCGTCGCGGTCACGGTCTTCGCCCGGGGGCTGATGAACCGCCTGTTCACGCGGGCCTACCTGCCCGACGACCCCGCGGCCCTCGCATCCGACCGGCTGCTCGCGTCCCTGCCCGGGGACCGACGCCAGACCCTGGTCGCCGTGCGTGAGGGCGAGCAGTCGCTGCGCTTCGACATCCGGCTGCAGGGCGAGGGGGAGACCGTCTTCCTCACCTACCCTCGGCACTGACCCGGCCCGCGCCACGCGGCCGCAGACCCACGGGAGGACCCGCCCATGTCGGCAGACCTGCTCTGGCCCGGGCTGCACCGAGCCGGCGGCCTCTTCGACGACGCCGCGATGGTGGCCGCGATGGTCGACGTCGAGGCGGCCTGGTTACGCGCGCTCGCAGGTGCCGGGCTCGCGCCGCCGGGGGCGGCCGAGGCCGTGGAGTCCCTCGACCTCGCCGCCCTCGACCTGGCCGCCCTCGCGGTCGAGGCCGAGGCGGGCGGCAACCCCGTCATCCCCCTGCTCGCAGCCCTGCGAGCGTCCCTCCCCCCCTCCTCCCAGATATCTGCGGGGCTGGATATCGCTATGACGACATCTAGCCCCCCAGACAACGGGGGGGCGGGGGAGGCGGCGGGGCGGCTGCTGCACCTGGGGCTGACGAGCCAGGACGTCCTCGACACGGCCCTCGTCCTGTGCGCGCGCACCTGCCTGACCGCCGTGGCCGCCGACCTCGACGCGCTCGTCGAGGCGTCGGCGGCTCTCGCGGACCGTCACCGCGGGACCGTCATGGCCGCGCGGACGCTGGGGCAGCACGCGGTGCCCACGACGTTCGGGGCGCGGGCCGCCGGCTGGTGCCGTGGCCTTGTCGCCGCCCGCGAGGCGGTCGCGCGGTGCCTGGAGACGCTGCCGGTGCAGGTCGGCGGCGCGGCGGGCACGATGGCGCGCGCGGTGGAGGTATGCCGTGCGGCGGGCAGCGCGGACCCCGTGGCCGCCACCGAGCGGCTGGTTCGCGACCTTGCTCAGGCCCTCGGACTGCAGGTCGTCGCGCCGTGGCACACGACCCGGCACCCGGTCACGGGGATCGCCGACACGCTCGTGACCGTGTCCGACGCCCTCGGCCACGTCGCCAACGACGTCGCCCTCCAGTCGCGGCCCGAGGTCGCCGAGCTCGCCGAGCCAGCGGGCGCCGGGCGAGGCGCGTCCTCGGCCATGCCGCAGAAGCGCAACCCCGTGCTGTCGGTCCTCCTGCGCCGGCATGCCCAGTCCGCCCCGCTCCTCGCGGCCCAGCTCCATCTCGCAGCCGCGGGGGCGCTCGAGGAGCGTCCCGACGGGGCGTGGCACATCGAGTGGGCCGGCCTCCGAGACCTGTGCCGCCGCACCGTCGCGGCGACCCGGCAGGCGCGCGAGCTGCTCGAGGGACTCCACGTGGATGCGCCGGCGATGCGAGCGCACGTCGACGCGGCCCTGCCGGGGCTGCTGGCCGAGCGCCTCGTGCCGGCGCTCGCTTCGCTCCTGGACGGGGGTCGGGGGGCCGCGTCCTCGCTCGTGTCGTCCGCCGCGTCGCCCGCGGAGCTCGTCGACGCCGCCGTGTCCGCCTCCGCCGGCCGACTCACCGAGGCCGACGTGCGCGCCCTGCTCGACCCGACGGCATACCTCGGGTGGGCGGGAGAGCTCGTCGACGGCGCGGTGGAGGCCGCCCGGTCCTCCACCGCCACGGCCGCCCCCGTGCCCACTTCCGTGCCCCCTTCCACCGACCCGACCAGGGAGTAGCCGTGCCCGTTCCAGTCCTCACCGCGACCCACCTCTCGCCTCCGCGGGACGGCTGGCGGCCGCTGCTCGTCCTCGGGCCGTCGCTCGGCACGTCGACGCGGCTGTGGACGGCCTGCGCCACCCTCCTCGCCGAGACCCACGACGTCGTCGCGTGGGACCTGCCGGGCCACGGCAGGAGCGCTCCGGCGACCGCGCCGTTCAGCATGGCCGAGCTCGCCGCGGGTGTGCTCGACGTCGTCGACCGGGTCGAGGCCGACCGGTCCGACGCGTCCGGCACCACGTCTCCCGCGCCGCGTCGGCGGGCGTTCCGCTATGCCGGCGACTCCGTCGGCGGCGCCGTCGGGCTGCAGCTGCTCCTCGACGCCCCGGACCGGGTCGAGGCCGCAGCCGTGGTCTGCTCCGGGGCACGCATCGGCGACGAGCAGGGGTGGCGCCAGCGCGCGACCCTGGTCCGCCGCTGCGGCACCCCGGTCATGGTGGAGCCGTCCGCCCGCCGATGGTTCGCCCCGGGGTTCCTCGAACGCGAGCCCACGGCCGGCTCCGCCCTGCTGCACGACCTGCAGGAGGCCGACGCGGAGTCCTATGCGCTCGTGTGCGAGGCCCTTGCCCAGTTCGACCTCACGGGCCGGCTCGCGCAGGTGCGCCCGCCGGTGCTGGCGCTGTCCGGCTCCGAGGACCCGGTGGCGACGCCGGAGCTCGGGCGGCGCGTGGCCGACGGCGTCGCTGACGGGCGGTTCGTGCTGCTCGACGGGGTGGGGCACCTCGCGCCGGCCGAGGCGCCGGAGCGCACCGCCAGTGCCCTGCTCGGCTTCTTCGCCGGCCTGCAGACCCTGGGCGAGCTCCATCGCTCCGGGATGGCGGTGCGGCGCGCCGTCCTCGGCGACGCCCACGTCGACCGCGCCACCTCGGCGGCGGACGACACGACGCGTGACTTCCAGGAGCTCATCACCCGCTTCGCGTGGGGCTCGATCTGGACCCGCCCCGGCCTCGACCGCAGGTCCCGCTCCATGATCACGCTCACCGCCCTCGTCGCCCACGGGCACTGGGAGGAGCTGGCCATGCACGTGCGGGCCGCCCTGACCAACGGCCTGACCCGCGCCGAGGTCGCCGAGGTGCTCCTCCAGTCGGCGATCTACTGCGGCGTCCCGGCCGCCAACTCGGCCTTCCGGACGGCGCAGGAGGTCTTCCGCTCCATGGACGCCGAGCGGGCCGACCAGGACGTTGACGCGGCACCGCCCACGGCTTAGCATTGCTGTGTTCATATAACGCACAACCGTTCGCTTAGTGAACGATCTGCGATGGTCCCCCGACAGACAAGGATGTGATGAGGGTGACGGCGGCCTACGTCTACCAGGCAGTGCGGACCCCGTTCGGCCGTTTCGGGGGAGCCCTCGCGGCAGTGCGCCCGGACGACCTCGCGGCGACGGCCCTCACCGCGGTGCTCGACCGACTCCCGGCCCTCGACCCGGCCCGCATCGACGAGATCGTCCTCGGCAACGCCAACGGCGCCGGTGAGGACAACCGCAACGTCGCCCGGATGGCCGGTCTCCTCGCGGGCCTGCCCGTCTCGGTGCCCGCCACCACGGTCAACCGGCTCTGCGGCTCGAGCCTCGACGCAGCCATGATCGGCTCGCGCCAGGTCGAGACCGGCGATGCCGACATCGTGCTCACCGGGGGCGTCGAGTCGATGACCCGCGCCCCCTGGGTGCTCCCCAAGCCCGAACGGGCCTACCCCGCGGCCAACGCGACCCTGTCGTCGACCACGCTGGGGTGGCGGCTCGTCAACCCCGCGATGCCCGCCGAGTGGACCGTCTCCCTCGGCGAGGCCAACGAGCAGCTGCGCGAGCGGTATGCCGTGAGCCGCGAGCGGCAGGACGAGTTCGCCGTGCGCTCGCACCGCCTCGCGGACGAGGCATGGGCGGCGGGGTTCTATGACGACCTCGTCGTGCCGGTGCCCGGCGTCGAGCTCGCCCGCGACGAGAGCATCCGGCCGGGCTCGACCGTCGAGCGCCTCGCGGCGCTGACGCCGTCGTTCCGTTCGGACGGCACCATCACCGCCGGCAACGCCTCACCGCTCAACGACGGGGCGTCGGCGGTCCTCATCGGCAACGAGTCGGCCGAGCAGCTCGTCGGGGCCCGTCCCCTCGCCCGGATCGCCGGCCGGGGAGCCCACGCCGTCGAGCCACAGCTGTTCGGCTACGCCCCGGTCGAGGCGGCCGGGAAGGCCCTCAAGCGGGCCGGCATCGGGTGGGACGACGTCGGCGCCGTCGAGCTCAACGAGGCCTTCGCCGTCCAGTCGCTCGTGTGTGTCGACGCCTGGGGGATCGACCCCGACATCGTCAACGCCCGCGGTGGCGCCATCGCCATCGGCCACCCCCTCGGTGCGTCCGGCGGGCGGATCCTCGGCACGCTCGCGAAGCGGATGCACGAGGGCCATCACCGCTGGGGTGTCGCCGCCATCTGCATCGGCGTCGGCCAGGGGCTGGCCGTGGTCCTCGAGAGCACCGCGCCGTGAGCCGGCTGCTCGTCGCCGCCGACCCCGACGAGGCCGTGGCCGGCGTGAGGGACGGGGCCACGGTGCTCATCGGGGGGTTCGGCACGGCCGGACAGCCGATGGAGCTCATCGACGCCCTTCGCCGCACCGGAGCGCAGGGCCTCACGGTCGTCAACAACAACGCCGGCAACGGCAGCCAGGGCCTCGCGGCGCTCCTGGCCGGGGGCCAGGTCGCCAAGATCGTCTGCTCCTTCCCCCGGCAGAGCGACTCCTACGTGTTCGACGAGCTCTACCGGGCTGGCCGCATCGAGCTGGAGGTCGTCCCCCAGGGCAACCTGGCCGAGCGCATCCGGGCCGGTGGGGCGGGGCTCGGGGGCTTCTACACGCCGACCGGCGTCGGCACGCTGCTCGGCGAGGGCAAGGAGCGGCGCACGCTTGGTGGGCGCGACTACATCCTCGAGCTGCCCATCACGGCCGACCTCGCCCTCGTCAAGGCCCTGCGGGCAGACCGGATGGGCAACCTCGTCTACCGCCGCACCGCGCGCAACTTCGGCCCGATCATGTGCACCGCCGCGACGACGACCGTCGTGCAGGTGTCGGAGCTCGTCGAGACCGGTGCGCTCGACCCCGAAGCGGTGGTGACACCGGGCATCTACGTCGACCGCGTCGTCGTCGTCCCCGCTGCTGCCTCGGCGGCCACCGAGGCCACCCGGAAAGGACAAGGACAGTGAGCACCCACGCCCAGCCCGTCGCCGAGCCCACCGCCCAGCCGGTCAGCGAGCACGTGTCCCGCGGCCCCCTGGCTCGAGAGGAGATGGCCCGGCTCGTCGCGCAGGACATCGCCCCCGGCTCCTACGTCAACCTCGGGATCGGGCAGCCCACCCTCGTGTCGGACTACCTGCCCGCCGACAGCGGCATCGTGCTGCACACCGAGAACGGCATGCTCGGGATGGGCCCGGCCGCGGTGGGCGACGAGGTGGACCCCGACCTCATCAACGCGGGCAAGGTGCCCGTCACCGAGCTGCCGGGGGCGGCATACTTCCACCACGCCGACTCCTTCGCGATGATGCGCGGTGGCCACCTCGACGTCTGCGTCTTGGGCGCCTTCCAGGTGGCGGCCAACGGCGACCTGGCGAACTGGCACACCGGTGCCCCCGACGCCATCCCGGCCGTGGGCGGCGCGATGGACCTGGCCACCGGGGCCAAGGACGTCTACGTGATGATGACGCTCTTCGGCAAGGACGGCAGTCCCAAGCTCGTGCCGCGGTGCACCTATCCGCTCACCGGTCTCGGCTGCGTCAGCCGCGTCTACACCGACCACGGCGTCTTCCTCCTCGCCGGCGGCGAGGTGCGCGTGCGGGAGACCTACGGCATCACCGTCACCGAGCTGCAGGAGCGGCTGGACGTGCGGCTCGTCTCCGGGCCGGCTGCCCCGTGCTGATCGGGCGGCCGGAACGGGCGGATATCGTGGCGGCCATGGCAGGGACGTCCGGGCCGGAGGCCCGCGAGCACGGGGACGCACACGTCCAGTCCCTCGGGCGGGGGCTCTCCGTCATCGAGTCCTTCGACGCCGACAACGAGGCGGCGACCCTGAGCGACGTCGCGCGGCGAACTGGTCTGACCCGGGCCACGGCGCGGCGCTTCCTGCTCACCCTCGTCGACCTCGGCTACATGCGCACCGACGGGCGGCTCTTCTCCCTCACGCCGCGGGTGCTGCGGCTCGGTCACGCGTATCTCTCCTCGATGGGGCTGCCGCAGATCGCCCAGCCGCACCTCGAGGCGCTGTCGGCCCGGCTGGGGGAGTCCGTCTCGGTGGCCGTCCTCGACGGCAGCGACATCGTCTACGTCGCCCGCGTGGCGACTCGCCGGATCATGACCGTCGGGATCAGCGTGGGGACGCGCTTCCCGGCCTATGCGACCTCCATGGGCCGCGTCCTGCTGGCCGGGCTCACGCGCGAGGAGCTCGACCACGTCCTCACCGAGACCGAGCTGCGTCCCCTCACCGACCGCACCATCGTCGACGAGGCGGCGCTGCGCGAGGAGCTCGACCGGGTCCGGTCCCAGGGCTTCAGCCTCGTCGACGAGGAGCTCGAGCTGGGGCTGCGGTCCCTCGCCGCGCCGGTGCGCGGCCGCGCGGGGGAGGTCGTGGCCGCGGTCAACGTCTCGACCCAGGTGAGGTCGGTGCGCGCGGACGGGCTCGAGGAGCAGCTGCCGGCCCTGCTCGAGACCGCCGCGGCGATCAGCGCCGACCTCCAGGCGACCCATGGCTGACGCCGCAGCCTCCCCGCGGCCGGCCCATCATCGACTCATGACACGACGTCACGGAGGGCCCTGATGCACAAGGCTATTGCCACGGTCTCGGTGAGCGGCGCACTCGAGGAGAAGCTGACGGCCATCGCGGCCGCGAAGTTCGACGGCATCGAGGTATTCGACAGCGACCTCGTCGCATCACCGCTTCGGCCGGTCGAGGTGGCCCGGCGGTGCGCCGACCTCGGCCTGTCGATCGACCTCTTCCAGCCGCTGCGCGACGTCGAGGGCGTCGACCCGCAGCAGTTCCCGCAGACCCTGCGCCGGGTGGGCCGCAAGCTCGACGTCATGGAGCAGCTGGGCGCGACGACCCTGCTTGCGTGCTCCAACGCGACGCCGTCCGCGGTGGGTGACGCCGACCTCTCGGCCGAGCAGCTCGGCGCAGTGGGCGATCTCGCTCAGGAGCACGGCTTCACCGTGGCGTTCGAGGCGCTTGCGTGGGGCACCCACATCAACCGGGTCAGCCATGCGTGGGACCTCGTCCGGCGGGTGGACCACCCCAGCGTGGCGCTGGCGGTGGACACCTTCCACCTCCTCGCCCGAGGCGACGACGCGACGGCGCTGCACGGCATACCGGGTGACCGGATCGCCTTCCTCCAGGTGGCCGACGCGCCCGTCCTCGCCATGGACGTGCTCCAGTGGAGCCGCCACCACCGGGTGTTTCCCGGACAGGGCTCCTTCGACCTCGCTCCCGTGGTCGCGGCGGTCGTCGAGGCGGGGTACCGCGGGCCGCTGTCGCTCGAGATCTTCAGCGACGTGGTCCGTGAGGCCGACCCCCACGTGACGGCCCTCGACGCCATGCGCTCGCTGCTGCACCTCGAGGAGGAGCTGCGCCACCGCTGGGACGGTGCCGCCGCGGGCCCCGACAAGCCGCAGCGACCCAGGATCGAGCTGTTCGACCCGCCGCCGGCCCCGAGCGAGGTCGAGCCGGCCTTCGTCGAGGTGGCGACGCACGGGCCCGATCTCGACCGGCTCCTCGCGGCGATGGGCTTTCACGTCGCCGGGCGGCACCGGACCAAGCCGGTCACGTGGTGGCGCAACGGCGGGGCGAACGTCCTGCTCAACGGCGCCGGGGACCTCGAAGACCGCTGGGCGACCGCGGCGTCGCGCCCGTCCATCACCGGAATCGGTCTGGCCGTCGACGACGTCCCGGCGTTCGCGGCGCGTCGATCCGCCCTCCTGTGGCCCGGCCTTCCCCTGCGACACGGGCCGGGGGAGGCGGTCATCGCCGGGGTGGACAGCCCCACCGGCATCCACACGTTCGTGACCGGCCGGCCGGGGCAGGCCGACGACTGGCAGCGTGACTTCGTCGCGGTCGCCGACCCCACGGCGGACGGTGAGGAGGAGCCGGGGGCGGGCTGGGTGGGCATCGACCACGTGGGGTATGCCGTGCCCTTCCGGCTCAGCGAGGCGGAGATCTCCTTCCACCGCACCCTCTTCGGGATGCTGCCCGGAGCGGTCTCGGAGTTCACCGACCCGCGGGGGCGGGTTCGCAGCCGGGTCATGCGGCCGCCGACCGGGGCACTGCGGATCGTGCTCAACGTCACCGAGGGTCTCGCCACTCGGGCCGGTGGACCGGCCGGCATCAACCAGGTCGCCTTCGCGTGCCCGGACGTCCTGCGTGCCGCCCGGGCGATGCGCGCCGCCGGCGTCGGGCTCCTCGAGGTGCCCGACAACTACTACGACGACCTCGCGGCTCGCTTCGACCTGCCCGCCGCCCGGATCGCCGAGCTGCGTGCCGAGGGCGTGATGTACGACCGGGACGAGCGAGGGGAGTTCCTGCACGTCTACACCCGCCGGATCGCCGGGGCCTTCTACGTCGAGGTCCTCCAACGGCTGGGTGGCTATGACGGCTATGGCGCCGCCAACACCCCGGTGCGGCTGGCGGCCCAGGCGGCCCAGGTCCGCGACGCGCGGCCCGCCTGACCCCGGCCATCGGACCGTCTCCGGGCCCCGCCCCTTTGGGTTGGGTCGGTCGACCCGCCTTTGCCGCGGCGGCACCCGGTTTAATGTTTGTCATGGGTTTGTAAAAGGTTTAGCCTTGCGCATGACGGGCGGACGTCAGAAGGTGGCCGTGGGGCCCATCGCGCCGGCCCTGAGCTGAGGAGGGCACGCGTGACCCACGACGCCTCGCGGACGGTCGATCGCCGCCAGCTCGCGGATGCCTCCTCCACCCTGGCGGGCGTGGACGAGCTGCTCGCGGGCCTCTGCGACGGGCTCGCGGCCGAGTGGGGTCGGCGCAGCCCTGAGCCGGTCGACGTGCTGCGTGCCGACCTGCCGCTGATGCTGCGGGCGCGGCTCGTCCCTGGTGCGGGCAAGCGGCTCCGGCCGGTCATGTGCCACTGGGGATGGGTGGCCGCGTCCGGCGCCGTCGACGGGCGCGGGCACGATGCGCTGCTGCGCACCGGCGCGGCGCTGGAGCTGCTGCACCTCTTCGCGCTCGTGCACGACGACGTCGTCGACCGGTCCGACTCGCGCCGCGGCCGGCCGGCCGCCCATGTCGAGGCCGGTGCGGCCCATGCCGCGGCCGGGGCACTCGGCGACCCGGCGGTCTTCGGAGACGGCATCGCCGTGCTGCTGGGGGACCTCGCCCTCAGCGAGGCGAGCGCGCTCATCGCCGACACGCCCCCTCCCGTGCGCCAGCTGTGGCGGGCGATGCTGCGAGAGCTCGTCCACGGCCAGCTGCTCGACCTGACGGCCGCGGCCGCGCGGCGACGCGACCTCGACCTCGCCAGGCGCATCGCCCGGCTCAAGTCGGGCGCCTACAGCATCCAGCGACCGCTCCTGCTCGGCGCCGCCCTCGCGGCGCCCGACCCCGCCGTGACCGCAGCCCTCGCCGGCTACGGCGAGCACCTTGGGGAGGCCTTCGCGCTCCGTGACGACCTGCTCGGCATCTGGGGCGACCCCGCCGTCACCGGCAAGCCGGTCGGCGACGACCTGCTCTCCGGCAAGGCGACCGTCGTCCTTGCCGCCGCCCGGCGCCTCCTGCCTCCGGCACAGAGCGAGCGCTACCTCGGGTCCCGAGCGGTCATCACGGAGGCGGACGTGCCGCGGCTGCAGCGGCTGCTCGACGGCTGCGGCGTGCGCGACGACGTCGAGCGGCGGATCACGGACGAGGCCGCCTCGGCCCTCGGCGCCCTCGACGGCGTGGGGCTGGACCCCGACGGGGTCGCTGGACTCACCCGGATGGTCCATGTCATCGCGTGGCGCGACGCGTGAGCGTCGTTGCCGTCATCGGCGCCGGGCTGGCCGGGCTCTCGGCGGCCTGCCACCTCGTCGGGCACGGCCACGAGGTCGTGCTCCTCGAGCGCGAGCAGGCGGCCGGTGGTCGGGGCCTGCGGGTGCGCCGGGACGGCTTCTCCTTCGACACCGGACCCACCGTCATGACGATGCCGGACCTCGTCGACGACGCGCTGCGCGCTGTGGGCACGACCGTCCGAGACGCACTGCCCATGCGGCGCCTCGACCCGGCATACCGCGCCCGGTTCGCCGACGGCAGTGAGATCTTCGTCCGGCACGGCGTCGAGGCGATGCGTCAGGAGATCGCCGACACCTGCGGCAGCGTCGACGCCGCCAGCTTCGTCGACTTCGCCCAGTGGCTGCGCCGGCTCTACCGCGTCGAGATGCCGGCCTTCATCGACACGAACTTCGACTCGCCGCTGGACCTCCTCTCCTCGCCTGCGGCAGCGGCCCGGCTGGTGCGGCTGGGGGGCTTCCGCCGCCTGGGGCCCGTCATCAGGCACTGGTTTCGTGACGAGCGGCTGCACCGCCTCTTCTCCTTCCAGGCGCTCTATGCCGGCGTGTCCCCGGAGCGCGCCCTCGCCCTCTACGCCGTCATCACCTACATGGACTCCATCGAGGGGGTGTGGTTCCCCGAGGGAGGCATGGATGCCGTCCCGGCCGCGATGGCCCGTGCCGCCGCCCGCGCGGGCGTCGACGTCCGCTACGGCACGACGGTCGACCGGCTCGTCCTCGACCGTCGCGGCGCGGTCGCCGGAGTCGAGCTGGAGGAGGGCGGGCTGGTGCGGGCGGACGCCGTGGTCTGCACGCTCGACCTGCCCACGGCATACGACCGCCTGCTGGCACACCTGCGCCCCCCACGGGTCGTGCGGTCCGGGCAGTACTCGCCCTCTGCCGTCGTGTGGCACGTCGGGGCGCGGGGCCTGCCGGCTGCGGGGACGACGCACCACACCATCCACTTCGGCGCCGACTGGGAGGGGGCCTTCGAGGCACTCATCGGAGACGGCCGGCTCATGCCCGACCCGTCGCGCCTCGTCACGGTGCCCACGGTGACCCAACCGGATCTGGCCCCCCAGGGGCACACCGTGCTCTACGTGCTCGAACCGGTGCCGAACCTCTCGGGTCGCGTCGACTGGTGCCGGGAGCGGGAGCCCATGCGTGAGCGGCTGCACGAGTTCCTCTGTGCAAACGGCTATCCCGCGGACGTCGTGACGGAAGTCCTTGTCACGCCGCTGGACTGGAAGGCGATGGGCATGCATCTCGGCACCCCGTTCGCGCTCGCGCACACCTTCGCCCAGACGGGTCCCTTCCGTCCGCCCAACGTCGAGCGCCGGGTGCCGGGCCTCTTCTTCGCCGGATCCGGCACCGTGCCGGGGGTTGGCGTTCCCATGGTGCTCGTGAGCGGCAAGCTGGCCGCTCGCCGCGTGGCCGAGTACCTCCCGGGGGGCCCCGCATGAGTGCCGTGGGCTCCGCGGGTGCCTCGGGCGCGGCGGGTGCCTCGGGTGCCTCGGGCGCGGCGGGTGCCTCGGGCGCGGCGGGCGCGGGGGGCGCCGCGGGCTGGGCGGTCGCCGCGGGTGCCCCGCAGCTCGAGGTGGGCTACCGCCTCTGCGCCGAGATCACCCGCCGGCATGGGACGACGTACTACTGGGGGGCCAGGCTGCTGCCGGCGGAGCGACGCCGACACGTGCACGCCGTCTATGCCCTGTGCCGGCTCGCCGACGACATCGTCGATGCCCCGGGGGCCACCGAACCGGACCGCGTGGTCGCGACCGGGTCCGCGCTGGGCAGGTTCGCCGCCGCCTTCGCCCGCGCCGTGCAGGGCGAGCCCGCGGTGAGCCCGGTCCTCGCCGCCGCCGCCGCGAGCGCTCGCGCGTGCGACATCCCCGCGGAGTGCTTCGACCGCTTCTTCGGGGCCATGGCCCAGGACCTCACGACGACGGCATACGACTCGTGGGACGACCTGCTCGCGTACATGGACGGATCGGCCGCCGTCATCGGCGAGATGATGCTGCCCGTGCTGCGTCCGACCGACCCGAGGGCGCTCGCGCCCGCCCGCGCTCTGGGGCTCGCCTTCCAGCTGACCAACTTCCTGCGCGACGTCGGCGAGGACCTCGACCGGGGCCGCGTCTACATCCCCCAGGAGGACCCGCGTCGGTTCGGCGCCGACCCCGCGCAGCGGCAGGCGACACCGCCGTGGCGAGAGCTCATGCGCTTTGAGGTGGCCCGCAACCGGGAGCTCTACCGGGAGGCCGATGCCGGCATCCCGATGCTGCCGCCCGCCTCGGCGCGGTGCGTGGGGACCGCCCGCGAGCTCTACGCACGGATCCTCGACCGGATCGAGGCCAACTGCTATGACGTCTTCACGACCCGGGCGCGAGTTCCCCTGTGGCGCAAGGCTGCTGTGAGCACGCGCATTCTGGCCCTCGGGCCGCCCGCGCGAAAGGCAGGCATCGCATGACGCTCCGGACGACGACCGACATGGCGCCGCACCACGGTGAGTCATGGAGCCCGCTCCGACGCCTGCCGGCGCCACCACGTGACCGGCTTCCCGAGACGTGGCGCGATGCCCGCCCGGGCCGGATCCGCCGTGCCCTGGACGCGGCGCAGCGGCGCGACCCGGGTGGCTGGCACGTGGTGGGGGCCTCGAGCGACCTGCCCCGGGACCGCTCGATCATCCGCACCGTGGACGGTCGGGAGGTCGTGCTCTGGCGTGCCGGCGACGGCCGCGCGCTCGCCGGACCGGGTGCCTGCCCGCACCTCGGTGCGCTGCTCGCGGGGTGCGAGGTGATGCACGGAACGGTCTTCTGCCGGTGGCACGGGATGGCGCTGGGAGAGCGCGGACGCCGTGACTGGCAGCCGTATGCCGCCCTCGACGACGGGGTGCTGGTGTGGGTCCGGCTCCCCACCCCGGGTGAGCAACCCGGCGACCGGCCGGTGCTGCCCGTGCGCCCGCGGCAGGAGTCGTCCCTCGCCACCGTGATCGCCGTGCGCGGGCGGTGTGAGCCGGTCGACGTCATCGCCAACCGGCTCGACCCCTGGCACGGGGCGTGGTACCACCCCTACGCGTTCAGCCACCTCACCGTGGACGACGCCGCCTCCGACGACGGGCGGCTCGTCGTCGACGTCGCCTTCCGGGTGTCGCGTCGGTGGGGCGTCCCCGTGCGGGCAGAGTTCACGTGCCCCGACGCGCGCACCGTCGTCATGACGATCACCGAGGGCGAGGGCGTGGGCAGCGTCGTCGAGACCCACGCGACGTCCCTCGGCCGGGACGCCCAGGGTGCGTCGTGGACGGTCATGACCGAGGCCACGATCGCGACCTCGTCGCGGCCCGGGTTCGCCGTCGCCCGCCGGCTGGGGCGGCTCATCCGCCCCGCCGTCGCCTCGACGGCGGCCCGGCTGTGGGTCGACGACATGGCGTATGCCGAGCGGCGTGCGCTGTTGCGGGCCCGCGGTCAGTCCTACGGCGCGTAGCCCCCACCGCTGCTCCCAAGTCGAGTGGCCACTTCTGTGCGCCGCGCCCTCGTCGAGTGGTCAGTTTCGTGCGGCGCGCCCTCGTCGAGTGGCCAGTTTCGTGCGGCGCGCCCTCGTCGAGTGGTCAGTTTCGGGCGCGCTTTCCGTGGTCAAGTACCCGTACTCGATGGCCGCGCCCATGAGCGCGACCAAGGGTGCCAGCCGCCAGCGTACCGAAGTGGCCACTCGACGGGTGGGGGTGTGTACGGAAGTCGCCACTCGACGGGTGGGGGTGTGTACGGAAGTGGCCACTCGACGGGTGGGGGGTCAGGAGGTTTGCGAGCTGCGGCGGCGGGGCAGGTGTGCGAGACCCCTGCGCAGGGCGCGCGCAGCGCGCTCATGCCGGCCCCGCACGGGAACAGTCCAGATGTCGTGCCCCGCGATGCCGTAGCCCGCCAGCAGCACGTTGGCCGCCAGCCACCCTGTCGTGGCGGCGCGTTCCATGAGCGCAACCGGGTAGTCGCACCGGATGCCGTCACCGGCGAGGACGACACGCTCGTCGGGGGTGGGCACGCCCGGTCGCGACGCCCACGGGTCGGTGCCGGCGAGGGGACAGTCGTCGTGAACGAGCCACTGCTCGAAGAGCGTTCGCGCGCCGTCGAGCTCAGGATGGATGCGCACGAGCTGACGCATGAGCTCCGCCCGCAGCAGCTCGGCGTCAGTGCCCGCTGGCACGGCATACGCGTGCAGCTCCACGACGCTGCCGCCGGTGCCCGCCGCCCACTCCGCCGCCCCCCGGTCCATGCGGTCGACAAACGAGACGTTGTCGAGCGGCCCGAAGCCGCTCGTGCCGAGAAAGGCCTCGGTGCCCGGTCGTGGCTCACGGTCGAGCCAGAGCCGCCACACGGCGAACGGCGGGGCACTGCGCTGTGCGGCCACGCGCGCCCGCCAGTCGTCGGTCCCGAGCCAGGCCGCGTCGCCCACCAGGCGCTGCAGGGCCGCACGGTCCGTCGCGAGCACGACGGCATCGGCTTCCACAGTTACGGGGGCCCGAGAGTCACGGTCCCCGGCCAGGGCCACGGCGATGCCGTTGCGGCGCTCCTCCAGCGCGACCGCCGGCCGGCCGAGGAGGATCGCGACGCCCAGCCCGCGCAGGTGCCGCGCCAGGGGCCCCCACAGCGCCTCGTCGTAGGAGACGTCCGGCACGTCGAAGAGGAGGCCCTCGGCCGATCCCGTGAAGTACGTGTGGAACATCGCGATGAGCTCGCCGCCGGAGAAGTCCCGTGGGTCGGCGAAGAAGCTGCGCGCGAAGACCTCGAGTGCGAGATGGCGGGCCTGCTCGGGAAACCGGAGCCGGTCGAGCACCTCGGCCGCGCTCATGCCGTCGTATGCCGCATACGTCTCCGGGAAGCGCACGTCGAGCAGTCCCAGCGCGGCGCCGACGTCGACCGAGCGCAGTGCGGAGAGCGGGAAGCTCGGGCTCCGCGCCACGAAGGCGGCGATGCTGAGCGGCGGCGTCCGGGGAATGCGCGCGAAGGAGTCGGTCGGACCGCCGGCGAGCCGCAGGGGATAGTCGGGCACCGCGACCAGGCGCTCGAGTCCCGGGTCGCCCCGCCGGAGGAGCGCACGCAGGTTGTAGTACTGCCGGAAGAAGGCGTGGAACCCGCGGCTCATGGTCGCCCCGTGGCCGTCGGGCAGCGTCACTGGCCAGGACCGCACGCGCCCGCCGAGGGTCGCCTCGCGCTCGACGAGCGTCACGGGCACGCCCCGCTCGGCCAGGCCGGTCGCCGCAGCCAGCCCCGCGATGCCGCCGCCGACGACGACGACGCCGTGACGCGGTGGGCTGACCGACGCCGTGCGCGGGGGGATGGGGGCGTGGCGCACCGCCGCACGGTCCAGGCCGGGCCGCCAGGTCGGCGGTCTCATCGGGTCGACACGGGGCGGGGGGCGGGGCGGCGGGCGTGGAAGGTGTGGATGATGCCGCGTTGCCAGCCGCTGACCGACCGGGTGCGCACGTCCTCGAAGCCGGCCTGCTGCAGGCGCTGCGTGAGTCGGGCGGTCGAGTCGAAGTCGAGCACGCTGCGCCACAGGTAGCGGTAGAGCCGCGTCCGTCGGGACGTCAGCCAGCCGAGCGGCACGACGACCGCCCAGCAGACGGCGGTCCACACCGCGGTCGGCAGTCGGCGCCCGGCGACGGAGTACTCGTGCACGACGAGGACACCCCCGGGTGCCAAGGCGGCCCGGAGCGCACGCAGCAAGGCGTCGCGGTCGGGCACGTTGCGCACGAGGTATGCCGCGAAGACGGCGTCCAGCCCTCCGTCGCCGACGAGGTCGGCCCGGTCCGCCAGCTCCTCGGCGCGGGCCTGCACGAAGGAGACGCCCGCCGGCCAGGCCTTGGCACGGGCAGCCTGGAGCATGCCGGCGGACCCGTCCACACCGATCACCTCCACGGCCATGTCGGCCGCCGCGCAGGCGTCGAGCACCGCACGGGTCGACGCTCCGGAGCCGCACCCGAGGTCGACGACCCTTGCGACCCGGCGGGATCGGCTCCCTGCCCGGGATGCCAGCGATGCCACGAGCACGTCGGCGGAGGCCCGCAGATGGGCGTGGTAGCCCGGGTTGAGCGCCACCATGAGGTCGTAGCGGTCCGCGACCTCGTCGAAGGCCTCGGGGACCTCGCCGCGCGTGACCGGTCGGGCGCTCCTCATGTTCTCTCCTTCTGTCGCTCCCACAGCACGAGGCAGGTCGTCACCAGCGAGAAGCCGAAGAGGAAGTCCTCGACGGGGATGTCCCAGGGCCAGCGGATCCCGAGGTGGTGCTCCGGGTTGTAGATCACGATCGGCGCGGCGAGCTTCGTCAGCCAGCCGTCCACCGCGGCCTGGAAGGCGACCACGATGGCCAGGGCGACCCAGTACTGGGCCCGCCGGAACAGGTCGACGCGCAGCGCGCGAGCGAGCAGGACGGTGCCGCCGACCGAGAGCAGGGCGAGCAGGGTGTACTCAGGCACCGCGGCCCCGCAGCCGGTGCATCCACCCCAGGACGGTCCCGACCGCCTCGTACGTGAGCAGGCCGCAGAGCGGCACGACGAGGAAGAAGACGAGCTCCTCGAGCGGCATACGCAGCGGCAGCTCCCACCCGGTCACGTAGGCGGGGTTATAGGTCCAGTGGCCTCGCCAGATGCCGACGATGTCCCAGGCGGAGAACACCACCGCGACCGGGAGGACGGCGAGAGCGGCGGTCCGCGCCCGCCGGTAGACGCGGGCGTGCAGGACGAGCTCGAGCGGCAGGGTCACGACGAGGCACAGCGCCATGAGGAGGAGGTACTGGTAGCGCTGCACGGCCCTGCCCTTCGGTGGTCCCTCGGTGCGCCCAGTCTGGCATCGTCGGGCCCCTCGTCGGTTCTCGACGGGCCGCGGGATGTCCGCGACGCTGCCGGCTCACGTGAGGTCGTCGTGGTCCCCCTGCACCCAGGCCGCGTGCCGGTCGGCCGAGTGGCGCACCACCTGCTTGGCGTCGGCGGGCACGACGTCGCCGAAGTTGTTGTAGAGGCGGTCCACGGCGAGCGTTTCCACCAGGCTGGCAATGCGCTGTACCACCCTGCCGGACAACGGGATTCGGTTCGGGTAGCTGCGCAGGAAGCTCACCGTGCGCCGGTCGGGGTTCGGCATGATGGCGTCGCCGGCGAGGAGCACGCCCCGCCCCCCGGCCCCTGCCGACCACTCCACCACCGCCTGCCCGCGGAAGTGGCCCCCGACGCGGTGCAGCCAGAGCCCGTCGGCGACCTCCCGGCAGTCGTCCCAGAAGTCGACGAGGTCGCTCCGGCGCACCCACTCGCGATCCCGCTCGCAGACGAGCACCGGCACGCCGCCGAGGGCCTTGGCCCACTCGACCTGAACGCCGTACATGTGCGGGTGGCTGGCCGCGACGGCGAGCGGGGGGCCGAGCCGGTGCACGAGCTCCACGGCGCCGTCGTCGAGGAACCCGACGGGGTCCCAGAGCAGCGTGCCGACCGGGGTGACGACGAGCATGCTCTGCTGGCCGATGCCGACGACCGGCTGGGTCCGCAGCCCCCACAGGTTCGGCTCGACCCCATGCATCACGACGCGGTGTCCCGTGGACCGCAGCCGGTCCAGGGTCGTCCAGCGCTGCCCGGAGGCCGGGACCCACTGCCGCTCGTCCTCACAGATGGCGCAAGACCGCGGCGGCGACTCGAGATCCGCCGTCTCCACAGCGCACGTGGCACAGATCCAGATCATGGACACACTGTCTCGTGCCGGCCCGCAGGCGCGCGAGCCCCCTCAGCTGCCGGCGGGGCCCCTCAGCGGGCAGCGGGGCCGCTCGGCCCGTCGGCCACGACGACCGTGCCCGCCTGCCAGTCGACGGCGCTGATGTCCTCGACCGGGATCACGGGGTCGTCGCGGTGTCGAAGCCGCCAGAGGGCGGCGAGGAGCGCCGGTCCCTGCACGGCATCCGTTGCCCCGTAGCCCAGCCGGGCACCTGCCGAGTGCGGCGTGCCGTGCAGGTGGGTGACCCGCAGCGGGGCCTGCGGTCCGTGGGCCGGCGGCCCGACACAGCGCAGCTCCGAGACCCGACCGAGGTCGCGGCCCTGCCCGTCGACGAGGCGCGCGCCGAGCAGGCCGCTGGCCGGATGCCCGCCCGGCCGGGCCACGAGGACCTCCTCGCGCTGCCGTTCGCCGCTGGCCTGTTCACCGGCCTCCGGGTCCTCCGCGTCGTCGCCGCCCTTGGCGCCCGGGATGCGCGAGACGACGTGGCGACGCAGCCACAGCTCGAGCCCGAACGTGCCCAGCAGAGCCTGGGCGGCATCCTCCGTGACGGTCACCGCGGAGCCGACGCGGGTGACCTGTTCCATGGGGACGACGACGTGCTCGTCGGGTCCGCGGTGCAGGCGGCGCCACACGGCTTGCACCCACTCGCCGAGCCGGCCCGGCAACCGCTCGCCGAGGGCGGCCGGCCCCACCAGGAGCCCCGTGACCATCAGGGCGCCGTCCGCCTCGACGAGCTCGAGGTCGTCGACGTTGCCGAGCAGCTGGCCTCGAGGGCCGACGATCTGGTGGTCGAGGAGGCGGAGTGCCACGTCGCACCTGTGTTCGCCTCCGGTCCCGGCACGCCCGGCGTCCATCTCACTGCCCTGCCTTGGTCACGAGCATGAGTGGGATCGCCGCGATGGCCGCCACGACCACGAGCAGCAGGTATGCCGTGCCCAAGGCGTTGGCGAGCCGGCCGTTGGCGTGCCGGCCCATGTAGGTCCGGTCGTTGGCCACGACGAGGATGGGAAAGTAGGTCAGCGGCAAGGCGATCGCGCTGAAGACGACGGAGTACTCCGTCAGCATGATCGGGTCGATGGTGGTCAGGAGCACCCCGATGGCGACGATGGTCGTGAGCAGGATGACCGTGTGGAACCGCGCGGCGCGCAGCGGCTCGACGAACTTGCCCCACTGCCAGCCGAAGTACTGCGCGATGCTGTAGCCGACGGAGAGGCCGGTCTCGCACGCCGCGCCGAAGGTGGCGGCGAAGAAGCCGAGCAGGACGAGCGCCAGCCCGATCTTGCCGAGGGCGAGCGGCACTGGCAACGCGATCTGTCCCAGGGTGTCGACCTGGATCCCGTTGGGCAGGTAGAGGATCGCTGCGACTGCGGCGATGGCAAGCGAGAGTATGCCGCCGAGCGGGAACCCGATGAACACGTTCGCCCGCATCGTGGCGAGGTCCTTGGCCGTCCACCTCTCCTCGACGCCGCCGGACGAGAAGAAGAACACCTCGTACGGCGTCATGGCGGCGCCGAAGAGCGCGATGGCGTAGTAGAAGTACGTCGCGTGGCTCTCGTCGTGGGGCACGAGCGGCGCGGAGGCCTGCCGCCACAGCGCGCCCCAGTCGGGTCCCAGCCGCCACACCGCGACCGCGAAGACGACGAGGGCGAGCCCGGCGAGCCCGAAGGCGTCCTCGAGGACGGAGAACTTCACCCGCCACAGCACGAGCCAGACGGCGGCGCCGACCACCGGCACCCAGAGGTAGCGGTTCACGCTCGTCGTGAGTTCCAGGGCCAGGGCGACGCCGCCGATCTCGGCGATGAAGGTGAGGCTCGTGACGGCCATCGAGGCCACGAGGTTGGTCAGCCCGACCCGCGGACCCAGCCGCTCGCGGACGAGGTCGAACGTCGCGCGGCCACTGACTGCGGCGACGCGCCCGCTCATCTCGGCGAACGCGCAGATCCCGACGATCCCGAGCAGGACCACCCAGGCGAGGGACATCCCGAACCGGGCCCCGACGAGCCCGTTGGTGACGAGGTCGCCGATGTCCACGAAGCCGCCGATGGCCGTGAGGATTCCAAGCGCGACGGCGAAGAGCCGCTTCACTGCAGGTCCTGCTCGAGCTGGTCGAGCGAGTCGCCCAGCCGGGCCAGCTCGCCCACGCTCGACCGCAGCCGCGCGTCGTCCTGGCGGCGCACCGCGATGCGGGCGGTCGTGAGGGCAGTGGCGGCATCCTGGAGCAACGTCACGACGCGCTCGCGCAGCGCGTCGTCCCGCCGCGACGGCGGGTCGACGACCCCGAAGCTGTCCTCGATCGGGCCGAGCGCGCTCTCGCTCTCGGTCACCACCGTGTTGACATAGGCCTGCGTCACGCGGTCCTCGAGGCGGGCCCGCAGGGCGAGCGCCACGGTCCGCACCTCGCTGCGGGCGGAACCCGCGGCGGCCCGCGCGTTGGCCTGGAAGGCTCCGGAGTCGAAGGCGGGAGCCACGCAGCCGGCGAGTCCCATCGTCAAGGCGGTCGTGAGCAGCACCACGGGCCTGGCGCGCCCCGGCCGGCAGCCGGTCACCGAGCGCCTCGGAGCAGGAAGACGGCGAGCACGACGAGCAGGGCCACGAAGAGAAGCCAGCCGCCGCCCAAGGCGAATCCCTCGGTCATGACCACGGTCCTTTCTGGTGCACCGGTCCTGATGAACCGATCCGGCCTGCGGCGACCTGACCTGTCCATACCCCTTCCGGGCGGAGCACACCTGCGGGCGCCGTCGTTGCCGCTGCCCCAGGTTTCCAAGATGATGCCTGGGTGACCGATGGAGCTCTCGCCATGCCTGCGTCGTCGTCCTCGCGACGGGGCCGCGGCCCCGCGGCGGTGCGGGCGACGGCGGTCGCAGCAGCCCTCGCACTCGGTGTCGCCGGCTGCACGGGCACCGCGCCGGGTAGCCCGTCCTCGAGCCCGTCCCCGTCCTCCAGCGCGACGACCAGCGCGTCGGCGGGTGGGCCGACCGCCACGGCGTCGGGCGGATCGACCGGCACGGGTGGCTCGACCGGGAACACCGGTGACCTGTCCGCGGTGCCCCGGGTCGCCGCCCGCGTCCAGCCCAGCGTCGTCACCATCCTCGTGAGCGGCGGCCTGGGCAGCGGGGTCGTCTACACGGCCGACGGGCTCATCCTCACCAACGAGCACGTGGTGCGCGGCAACACCGACGTCCAGGTGGCGTTCGCGGACGGGCGCCGAGCCGCGGGCCGCGTGACCGCGACCGACCCCGTGACCGACCTCGCCCTGGTGCAGGCTGACCGAAAGGGCTTGCCCCCGGCCCGGTTCCAGACGCAGCTGCCGCAGGTGGGCAGCCTCACCGTCGTCATCGGCAGCCCGCTCGGCTTCCAGAGCACCGTCACGGCGGGCATCGTCTCCGGCCTGCACCGCCAGATCCCTGGCAGTGCCGCGGAGGGCCAGTCCCTCGTCGACCTCCTCCAGACGGACGCGCCGATCAGTCCTGGCAACAGCGGCGGCGCCGTCGCCAACGCCGCGGGGGAGGTCATCGGCATCAGCGAGGCCTACATCCCGCCCCAGGCAGGCGCGGTGGCGCTCGGTTTCGCCATCCCCGCCGCCACCGCCGTCAGCATCGCGGACCAGCTGCGGCGCGACGGACGGGCCCGCCACGCCTTCGCCGGGCTCGTCCCGGCGCAGATCACGCCCGAGATCGCGGCCCAGCTCGGCCTGTCCAGCACCGCCGGGGTCATCGTGGCCGAGCTCGTCCGGGGCGGTCCGGCAGATCGCGCCGGGCTCGCCCCCGGCGACGTCATCACGGCCGTGGACGGGCGCCCGACAGCGACCCCGGAGGACTTCCTCGCGGTGCTGCGCCCGCACGCGCCCGGCGACGTGGTGGCCGTCGAGGTCACGTCCCCGGGCCGAGGCGCCCGCACGGTCAAGGTCGCGCTCGCGGATCGGCCGGGATCCAGCTCGCCCTGATCCCAGGCGCTGAGGCGCCCGGGGCTCGGCGGCGGCGGGGGCCCTGGGGGCCTGGGGGTGGCAGGGGCCCTGGGGGTGCAGGGGGCGCCCACGGGCGTGGGGCCCGGCAGGATGGGCCCGTGATCCTGCACCTGCGGGCTGCCGTGCAGCAGTTGTATGCCGCGCCGCCGGCCCGGTTCACGCCGCTGCGGAGCGAGCTGGTGGCGCAGGCCAAGGCCGCGGGTGACCCAGCCCTGGCCAAGGACATCGCGGCGCTGCGCAAGCCCACCGTCTCGGCCTGGGCCCTCAACACCTACGTGCGCGAGCATCCCGAGGAGATGGACGAGTTCGGCGCGTTCGCCGAGCTGCTGCGAGAGGCCCAGCGCACCCTCGACGCGGAGCAGCTGCGGGTCCTCGGCCGCGAGCGATCCCGCCGTGTGGGCGAGCTCGCCGGTCTCGTCACGGCGGCAGCCGCGGCCGCCGGGCAGCCGCTCGGCCCGGCCCCGGCGCAGGAGGTCCACGACACGCTGACCGCGCTCGTGGCCGACGAGGACGCCGAGCGGTCCATCCGGACGGGGGCGCTCGTGCGCCCGCTGCGTTACTCCGGCTTCGGCTCCGTCGACATCGAGGGCGTCCTGGCCCACCCTGCCGCCGCAGACGAGGCCGCAGACGAGGCCGCAGACGAGGACGCCGACGAGGACACCGCAGCCGCCACCCGACCCGCCGGCCCGGGCCGGCCAGGGGCCGCGCCGGCGCCTGTCGCCGCGGCGGAGCTCGAGGAGCGCCGCGCCCGCCGCCGGGTGGAGGAGCGGCGCCGGCTCGTGGCCGCGCTCGCCGACGCCAGCCGGGCCCTCGAGACCGCCGACGCCAGGGTCGACGTGCTCACCGCCCGGCACGGCGAGGTCGTCGAGGGCATCGCCGACCTCGAGCGCCGGCTTGCAGCCGCCCGACGCCGGCTCGACGCGGTGACGGCCGAGCTCGAGGAGGCGCGCGGCATACGGGACGCCCGCCGGGACGACGAACGCAGCGCCGAGGCGGCGCTCGAGGCCCACGAGCGGGCCAACGAGCGAGCCCACGAGCGGGCCAACGAGCGAGCCCACGACCCGGCCGACGACCGGGCCGACGACTCCCGGCAGGAGTGAGCGGGAGCGCTCAGGCCGGCGGCCGGGACACGCACTGGGCCAGGTAGAGCGGCTCGCCCAGCCTGTCCATGAGCTCGAGCTGGGTCGTGAGGTAGTCCACGTGGTGCTCCTCGTCGGCCATGATCTCCTCGAGCAGGATGGCGCTCGTCGAGTCCTGCCGCTCTCGGCACATGACGATCCCGGGCTTGAGCCGCGCCACCACGTCGAGCTCGATCTGCAGGTCGCTCTCGAACTGTTCGCGCAGGGTCTGTCCGACGTTGAGCGAGAAGAGCCGCTGGTAGTTGGGCAGCCCGTCGAGCAGCAGGATCCGGTCGGTGAGCTTCTCGGCGTGGGTCATCTCCTCGAACGACTCCCGACGGGTCGCGGCCGCGAGCTCCGTGAGGCCCCAGCTCTCCTGCATCTTGGAGTGGAGGAAGTACTGGTTGATCGCGGTGAGCTCGCTCGTGAGCTGCTCGTTGAGCAGGGTGAGCACCTCGGGGTCTCCGGCCATGATCGCTCCTCGTGTCCAGGCCCCGCGGGGCGTCGTCGCCGCGGCGCCCGCTTGCCACCCCGACGTGCCCGCCATTCAATGATGTACCGATCCTCCTCCGCAAGGGTGGTGCACCCGTGTCGCAGACCGTCGTCTCCCACGTGCTCGCGACCGACCACGTGGTGCCCGACCGCGACCGGTGGTGGGAGGCGGTGACCTCCCGGGCGGCCCTCCTGCACCGGCTCGGGGCCCACCACGTCGTCGCGTATGCCGCCCTGCGTGACCCCGAGCGCGTCTTCGTCACCATGGGGCTGCGGCACCGGGACCCGCTGGAGGGGGTGCTGCGCTCGCGGGCGGTCCTCGACTGGTTCGACGCCACCGGCGTCGAGGAGATCCCGCCACTGTTCGCGGGCAGCGTCGTGGAGAAGATCGCCGTCGTGCCCGAGGACGCCGCGCCACCGCACGGCGCCCACGAGGAGCAGGCCCACCACGGTGCCGTCGTCGTGGCGGCGATCACCGAGGTCCCTGACGTCGAGCTGCTGCGGACCTCGGTCCACGCCCATCTGGACCGGTTCCGGTCGGCCGGCGTGCGCAAGGTGTGGCTCTACCGGGCCCTCGACGTGGGGCGGGAGGTGATGGTCCTGCAGGAGGTCGCCTCCGAGGAGCAGGCCCAGCGCTGGCTCGACCACCCCGACGCCTCCGTCGACTGGATGGACTCGGCGGGAGTGGGCGTCTACCCGCCGCTCTTCGTCGGCCGGCTGCTGCGCGTGCTGCACCTCGACCCGGCCGAGGGGGCGGCCACCGCCGCGTCGACCCCGCCCGCGCTGCCTCACGAGGAGCGCTGACGTGTACGTCTGCCTCTGCACGGGCGTCAACAGCGAGACGGTGACGCAGGTGGTGGCGGCGGGGGCCCGCACGTCGCAGGAGGTGGCGGACGCCTGCGGGGCCGGCTCGGTGTGCGGGCGCTGCCGATCGACGGTGCGCCGGATCATCGCGGCCGAGCTCGCTGCCGCGGGTGAGGCGGCACCCGCCGCGCTCGTCGCCGAGGAGGCGGCGGGGTGGCCGCCCGAGGAGGCGGCGGGGTGGCCGCCCGAGGGGGCGCCTTCCCGTCCACGCAGGTCGGTGCCGTGGCGCACGCGGCTCGTGGAGGTGCGCACGTATGCCGTGCGCCCCGCGGACGCGGAGCGGTTCCACGAGCGGGTCGTCCTCGCCGGGCTGCCCCTGCTCGGCGAGCAGGGGGTCGACGTCGTGCACTTCGGGCCCTCCGAGACGCCCCGGGACCAAGCGGTCGACTTCGTCCTCATCCGCAGCTTCCCCTCGCGCCGCGCGCTGGAGCGGCTGGAGGTCGAGCTGGAGGGCTCCGCGCGGTGGCGGGCCGCGCTCGGTGCAGACGCTGCCGACGCGGTCGTGGAGGAGCGCCAGGTGGCCCTGCTCCTCCCGGTGGACGCGGTCGACGGGCTGAGGTCTCGGCTGCGCGGCGCGGATTTCACGCCGGAGGCCGGCACCGTGTAGTCTCGCCGTCGCACAACCGGTCGCCCTCGGGCCGGCCGCGCCCCAATAGCTCAGTCGGCAGAGCGTTTCCATGGTAAGGAAAAGGTCTAGGGTTCGATTCCCTATTGGGGCTCTCGTCGGTCGGCCGCTTCACGGCGCCGACGGACGTGGCGGGGTAGCTCAGCTGGTTAGAGCGCACGACTCATAATCGTGAGGTCGCGGGATCGAGCCCCGCTCCCGCTACCACAGTCACGACCCGAGGATTTCGCAACTTCGCGCGTGTCGCGTAGCCTAGGACGTCGCGTGCGCCCCCGGTGGCGGCCCGCCGTCGTCCCGCAGTTTTTTCAGTTCCAGCGTTCCCGAGAGCAGGTTGCCGTGGCCAGCAAGAGCACCGATGTCCGTCCGAAGATCACGATGGCGTGTGTGGACTGCAAGGACCGCAACTACATCACGAAGAAGAACCGTCGCAACAACCCGGACCGTCTCGCGATGAGCAAGTTCTGCCCCAAGTGCGGCAAGCACACGGAGCACCGCGAGACCCGCTGACCTCGGCGAGCCCGCGTTCGACCGCTCCCTCGGCCCAGAGCCGGGGGAGCGGTCTGCGTCTGCGGCGAAGGATAGGGTGCCGCGTATGCCGATCAACGCGCAGTTCCAGGGTCGGGTGTATCCGCCGACCCCGCCCTACATCGTGAGCGCGGCCAAGATCCGCGAGTTCGCCGAGGCAGTCGGCTCGACCGACCTGTCCCACACGGACGCGGAGGTGGCGCGCTCCCGTGGTTATGCCGACGTCATCGCGCCGCCCACCTTCGCGGTGCTCATCGCGCAGCAGTGCGACGCCCAGCTCATCTCCGACCCGGAGGCAGGGATCGACTTCTCCCGGGTCGTGCACGGCGAGCAGAAGTTCGTGCACCACCGGCCGCTCACGGCCGGCGACGCCGTGCTCGGCACGCTCCACGTCGACTCGGTGCGCCAGGCCGGCGGGCACGCGATGGTGACGACCCGGACCGAGCTCACCACCGAGGCGGGCGAGCCCCTGTGCACGGCCACGTCCACCCTCGTCGTCCGGGGGGCAGACGAATGAGCACCCAGCCGCGACCTGTGCGCGCGCTCGCCGACGTGGCGGTCGGGGACGAGCTCCAGGCCGTCACCATCCACGTCGACCGCCCGCGGCTCGTCCAGTACGCCGGCGCGTCGCTGGACCGCAACCGGATCCACTGGGACGAGCGGTTCGCCAAGGAGGTGGGCCTGCCCGACGTCATCGCGCACGGCATGTTCACCATGGGTGCGGCCGTCACGGTCGTCACCGACTGGGTGGGCGACGCGGGTCGGATCGTCGAGTACGGCACCCGGTTCACCAAGCCCGTCGTCGTGCCCTACGACACGGGCGCCGACCTCGAGGTCGGCGGCGTCGTCAAGGCCGTCGACCCGGACACCGGCCGGGTCACGGTCGAGCTCTCCGCGACGTGCGGCGGCGAGAAGGTGCTCGGCCGCGCCGTCGCCGTCGTGCGCCTCGACTGACCGGAGCGACGTGCGAGAGGAACGCGACGTCCCGCTGGCCGCCCTGACGACGATGCGGGTCGGCGGCCCGGCCACCCGCATGGTCACCGCGGAGACGAGCGACGAGCTCGTCGACGCCGTCCGGGAGGTCGACGACGCCGAGGAGCCGCTGCTGCTGCTGTCGGGCGGCTCCAACCTCGTGGTCGCCGACGCGGGGTTCCCCGGCACCGTCGTGCGCGTCGCCACTCGCGGCATCGAGGTCGAGGCCGGCGCCGAGCGCGGGGCCGCGTCGTGCGGTGGCGTGCTCGTGCGCGTGGCCGCCGGTGAGGACTGGGACGCCCTGGTGGCCCGGGCCGTCGCGGAGGGGTGGGCGGGGGTCGAGGCCCTCAGCGGCATACCGGGGCTCACCGGGGCCACTCCGGTCCAGAACGTCGGCGCCTACGGCCAGGAGGTGGCCCAGACCATCGCCTCGGTGCGCACGTGGGACCGGCGTGACCAGCGAGTGCGCACCTTCGCCAACGCGGACTGCCGGTTCACCTACCGCCACTCGCGCTTCAAGGGCACCGACCGTTACGTCGTCCTCGACGTCGTCTTCCAGTTCGAGGCCGCGGACCTGTCCCGACCGGTCGCGTATGCCGACCTCGCCGCCGGTCTCGACGTCGACCTCGGCGCCCGGGTGCCTCTCGCCGATGCCCGGGAGGCGGTGCTTGCGCAGCGGCGCCGCCGCGGCATGGTGCTCGACGCCGACGACCCGGACACGTGGTCCTGCGGGTCCTTCTTCACGAACCCCATCCTCGGCGAGGCGGAGTTCGCGGCGTTCGCAGGCCGCGCTGCCGAGCGGCTTGGCGACGGGATCCGACCCCCGCACTGGCCGGAGCCGGGCGGCCGGGTCAAGACGAGCGCCGCCTGGCTCATCGACAAGGCCGGGTACGGCAAGGGGTTCGGGCTGCCGGCGCCCGCGGCGCTGTCGACCAAGCACACGCTCGCCGTGACCAACCGCGGGGGCGCCACCGCGGCTGACGTCGTGGCCCTCGCACGGCAGGTGCGCGATGGGGTCGAGGACGCCTTCGGCGTCCGCCTCGTCAACGAGCCCGTCCTCGTCGGCCTGGAACTCTAGCCAGCCCTCCTCGTCGAGTGGCCACTTCCGTACACCCCCACCTCGTCGAGTGGCCACTTCGGTACACCCCACCTCGTCGAGTGGCCACTTCGGTACACCCCACCTCGTCGAGTGGCCAGTTTGGTGCGGTCGGGTCGGTACGAAAGTGGCCACTCGACGACGTGGAGGGGGTGCACGAGGCCCCGGCCTGTCGAGTGGCCAGTTTGGTGCGGTCCGGGTCGGTACGAAAGTGGCCACTCGACGGAAGGGGCGGCCGGGGGACCGCCACCGCGCCTGGCCCCGTGACGTCAGGGGGCGATGACGACCGGGAAGGACTGGGCCGGGATGTCGACCGCGGTGTTGGATACCCGGTAGGCCGGTCGGTTGTAGGCGAGCGTGAGGGGGTGCGAGCCCTTGGGCTCCACCTTGAAGACGAGCCAGCCGCGCTTGGTCTCGCCGCGGCCGGCGGTGGCGATGGCGGGCATGCCCAACTTGGCGTATGCCGCCTGGAACTCCTGGGTGGCGGGCGCCGGAGTGGGGTCCGAGCCCTTGAGCGTGAACATGCCCTGCTCGATGGTCGCGGAGTACCGGGCTCCCACCCGCCACTCCATCTCGACCGCCACGAGCTCGACGGTGTCCTGGCCGGCGGGACCGGTGGCCGGCCAGGGGGCGTTGCGCACGACCCGCTTCACGGTCATCCCGTGCCCGAGCGCCGGGTCGTGCAGCTCGACGCTGGTAGCCAGGGTCGTCGGCGCCGGGGTGGACGTGCTCGTGGCCGAGCCCGTGGTGGACGCGGCGCCCTCGGTGCCGGCCGCCGAGGGGGCCGGCGCGTCGCCTGTGCAGGCTGCGAGGGCGAGCAGAGGAACCACGCCGGACAGCAGGGCCAGCTGTCGCAGCCGTCGCGGTCGTCTCAGCCGTCGGAGCGTGGGCGCGGAAGGGGTGGGCGGGGCGTCGACAGCCGGGAGGGAGATGTCCATATCGCCTCCAGCATGGCCAACGCAGGGGATCAGGGGCAAACTCGGCCCGCGTCGGCGCCGTCCGCGAGCCAGGCGTCGACGCCGGCGAGGGCGGCCGTGCGGACGTCCGCCGGGGCCCGGCTGGCCCGCAGCGAGCCCCGGGCGAGTTCGGCCAGCTCGGCGTCGTCGAGGCCGAGGTCGCGGGCCGCGGCATACTGGCTGGCGAGTCGGGAGCCGAAGAGCAGGGGGTCGTCCGCGCCGAGGGCCACCGTGACGCCGGCGTCGAGGATCCGCCGCAGCGGCACCTGCTCCGGACGGGCGACGACCCCGAGCGCCACGTTGCTCCCCGGGCAGACCTCGAGCGCCACCCCGGCCTCGGCGACGGCGTCGAGCACCTGGGGGTCCTCGACGGCGCGGATCCCGTGCCCGATGCGGTCCGGCTCGAGGAACTGCAGGGTCTCCATCACCGACTGGGCCCCCAGCAGCTCGCCGCCATGCGGGACGAGGGCGAGCCCCGCCCGCCGGGCGATGCGGAAGGCGGGCGCGAAGTCGGCCGTGCTGCCCCGCCGCTCGTCGTTGGACAGGCCGAAGCCGACGACCGCCCCGGGCCCTTCCCCGGCATACCGCGCCGCGAGCCTGGCCAGCGTGCGCGCCTCGAGCGGGTGGCGCATCCGGCTGGCCGCGACGACGACGCCGACCCCGGTGGCCCGGCCGGCGGAGACGGCCCCCGCCTCGTCGAGGACGATCTCGAGGACCGGGGTGATGCCCCCGGCGAAGGGCGCATACGAGGTGGGGTCGATCTGGAGCTCGAGCCACCGCGAGCCCTCGGCGGCGTCGTCGAGAGCGGCCTCCCGGACGATGCGCCGCAGGTCGTCCTCGCCGCGCACGCAGGCGCGCGCGGCGTCGTAGAGGCGCTGGAACCGGAACCAGCCCCGTTCGTCCGTGCCGTGCAGGCTCGGCGGCCACCCGTCGAGGAGGGCGCCGGGGAGGCGGATGCCGTGACGGTCGGCCAGCTCGCGCAGGGTGGCGAGGCGCATCGAGCCGGTGAAATGGAGGTGGAGGTGCGCCTTGGGCAGCACCTCCACCTCGCGGGTCATCCGGTCGGTCTCTCAGTCCTCGATGATGTGCATCGCGGCCTCCTCGGCCGACGCGGCCGCACCGTCGATGCCGACGTCGCGGGCCACGACCTCCTTGTCCTGGTCCTCGTGGGCGCCCTCGTCCGGCGCGACGAGCCGCCCCGCGCGGCGGTCGCCGACCTCGGCGTCGCCGAGCCAGTCGTCCTCGGCGCTGATCGCGTCGGGGTCGTCGCCGCCCACGAGGTCCTCGTCGAGGCCGCTCTCGTTGTCCGGGGCGCCGTAGGCGCTGTTGGGGTCGGGCTCCTCCTGGAGGATCCGCTGGTCGATCGTCTCGTCGAGCGACTGCTCGTATGCCGTCGTGCCGAACGCGTCGACCCCGGCGGGGCGGTCGTTGGCGGCGTAACCCCGGTCGAGCTCGTCCTCGACGTCGTCGCCGACCAGCGTGTCCTCCGGCTGCAACTGGTCCTCGTCGTCCAGGCTGTAGCTGGTGAGGTCGTCGTCGAGGTTCTCGTTGAACTCGCTCATGGGTTCCTCTCCTCGTCTGCCGCTCAGCGGGCCTCGCCGAGCAGCTTCTGGATGCGGCCGACGCCCTCGGCCAGGTCTTCGTCGCCCAGCGCGTACGACAGCCGGAGATACCCACTCGGGCCGAAGGCCTCACCTGGCACGACCGCGACCTCGGCCTCGTCGAGGATGAGCCCGGCGAGCTCCGCCGACGTCGTGGGCACGCGGCCGCGGATCTGCTTGCCGAGCACCCCCCTGACAGACGGGTAGACGTAGAAGGCACCCTGCGGCGTGGGGCACTGCACGCCCGGGATGTCGTTGAGCATGCCCACCATGGCGCGGCGGCGTCGGTCGAAGGCGACGCGCATCTCCTGCACCGCGGAGAGGTCCTCGGTGAGCGCCACGACGGCCGCCCGCTGGCTGACGTTGCAGACGTTGCTGGTCAGGTGCGACTGCAGGTTGGTCGCCGCCTTGATGACGTCCCGCGGACCGATCATCCAGCCGACCCGCCATCCCGTCATGGCGTACGTCTTGGCCACGCCGTTGAGCACGATGCACGTGTCCGCCAGGGCCGGCACCTCGACCGGCATCGACACCGAGCGCGCGCCGTCGTAGGTCAGGTGCTCGTAGATCTCGTCGGTGACGACCCAGATGCCGTGGGCCAGGGCCCACTCGCCGATGGCCCGGATCTGCTCAGGCGGGTAGACGGAGCCCGTCGGGTTGGACGGCGAGCAGAAGAGCAGCACCTTGGTCCGGTCGGTGCGGGCCGCCTCCAGCTGCTCGACCGTGACGAGGTAGTCCTGCGTCTCGTCGGCGAACACCTCGACCGGCACGCCGCCCGCCAGCTTGACCGCCTCGGGGTAGGTCGTCCAGTAGGGCGCCGGGAGCAGCACCTCGTCGCCCGGGTCGACGATGGCGGCAAAGGCCTGGTAGACCGCCTGCTTGCCACCGTTGGTGACGAGGACGTGCTCGGGCGCCACCTCGTAGTCGGAGTCGCGCCGCGTCTTGGCGACGATGGCCGCCTTGAGCTCCGGCAGGCCACCGGCCGGCGTGTACCGGTGGTTGACCGGGTTGCGGGCCGCCTCGACGGCGGCCTCGACGATGTAGCCGGGTGTGGGGAAGTCGGGCTCGCCGGCCCCGAACCCGATGACGGGCCGGCCCTGCGCCTTGAGCGCCTTGGCCTTGGCGTCGACGGCGAGGGTGGCGCTCTCGGCGATGGCGCCGATGCGCCCGGACACCCGCGGACGCGCCGTCGACGCCGGGTGTGAGTCGGAGGTCTCGTTCTCGGTCACGTCGTCATGGTGTCACGACTGTCTGCGCCCGGGGCACCCGAGGTCGTATGCCGCCGAGCCGTGCCGTTGCGGGAGGCCGGCAACCGCCCGAGGTCCGGCATAATCGACCAATGGGTCGCAACCAGCCCGTTGGGCGTGATGACCTCGTGAGCGGCCCCTCCGTCGTGGACCGGCCGGAGCATCGCGCCGCCAGGGCACCCGCCTGCCCGTCATCGCGATGACGGCTGCGGCCATGGCCGGTGGTAAGGAGGAGAATGTCTGAGAGCGGAGACGGACCGGTGACGCAGGACGAGCCGGATGGTGCCCTCGACTGGCAGGCGCTCCAGGCCCTCCGCGAGGAGCTGGAGGATCCCGGCGACACCTTCCTGCGCCGGCTCGTCGCCGGGTTCGAGGAGCACTCGGCCGAGGCGGTCGCGGCGATGCACGACGCCGCGCGTCGCGGAGACCGCCAAGGGCTCCGGCTCGCGGCGCACTCCCTCAAGGGCAGCAGCGCCCAGCTCGGCGGCACCCGGCTCCCCGCGATGTGCGCGCAGCTGGAGCACGACGACTCGCCGCCGGACGAGCTGAGCCGTCGGATCCACCTCGCCGACGCCGAGCTCGGCCGGCTGCGCGCCGAGCTCCGCCGGTTCCTGGTGACATGAGCAGGCGGCGCGGCGGGCGGCATACGGGCCGGTTCGCCACAGCCGAGCCCAGCCCGTATGATCTCTACTCGGACGGTCCGCGCTGGCCATGCTGACGCATGCCGTCCCGCCGGGGCCTCCAGCCGGTCCGGGTGAAGGGCAATAGCTCAATTGGTAGAGCACTGGTCTCCAAAACCAGCGGTTGGGGGTTCGAGTCCCTCTTGCCCTGCGCATCAGGCGCGACGCCGAGACGGCGTCCGCCGTCGGAGGGCGAAGGAAGGCAGGCGGCTCCGGCGCGAAGGTGCCGGGCTGCCGCCGACGAGCCAGAGGCAGAAAGTAGGAATCGTGACCGAGACGAGCGCCAGGCGCGAGTCCGACCGGACCGGGAGGGCCCGGCGCGGCAACCCGGTGTCGCGGTTCTTCGGCGCGGTCGGCCTCTTCGTGCGGCAGATCCTCGACGAGCTGCGCAAGGTGGTCCGCCCGACGGGCCCCGAGCTCGTCCGCTACACGACGGTCGTCGTCGTGTTCGTCATGATCATGATGGCGCTCGTCTCCGGGCTGGACTTCGGCCTGAGCAAGCTCATCTCGTGGGCCCTGACCGGCAAGACCATCTAGGCCCACGGGAGTATCCCTCCGGTCCTGCGGGTCCGGACCACGGCAAGGAAGTAGGTCAAGCGTGTCCGACGAGTTCGCCCCCCGGGGCGCAGTGAGCACCGAGCGCGAGGGTGCCGACGTCACCACGGACGCCGACGTCGACGACCTCGACGTCACCACGGACGCCGACGTCGACCTCGACGTCACCACCGACGGCGACATCGAGCGCGTCGGCGACGTCGACGGTGCCGGCGACATCGAGAGTGCCGGCGACGTCGCGAGTGCCGGGGACGTCGACGGTGCCGGCGACGTGCAGGCCGCGGCGACCCCCACCGCTGCGGGCCACGAGCCGGCGGCGGACATCGACCCGGTCGCGGCGTTCAAGTCCGAGCTGCGCTCGAAGCCCGGCGACTGGTATGTCATCCACTCCTACGCCGGCTACGAGAACCGGGTGAAGAGCAATCTCGAGACCCGCATCTCGACGCTCAACATGGAGGACTACATCTTCGAGATCGAGGTCCCCATGGAAGAGGTCACCGAGATCAAGAACGGCCAGAAGAAGCTGGTGCGCCGGGTCCGGATGCCCGGCTACGTCCTCGTCCGGATGGACCTGACGGACGAGAGCTGGGGGGCGGTGCGGCATACGCCCGGGGTCACCGGCTTCGTCGGCAACGCGCACCAGCCGGTGCCGCTGTCCGTCGACGAGGTGTTCACCATGCTGGCACCCACCCTCGAGCCCGCGGCCGGCGGTGCGGCGGCGAGCGGTGCCGCCGCGGCGTCCACGGCACCGCGGGACGTGCGCGTGGTCGACTTCGAGGTCGGCGAGTCCGTGACCGTCATGGAGGGCCCGTTCGAGACCCTGCCGGCCACCATCTCGGAGATCAACATCGAGTCCCAGAAGCTCAAGGTGCTCGTCTCCATCTTCGGCCGGGAGACCCCGGTCGAGCTCTCCTTCGGGCAGGTCGCCAAGATCTGAACCCGCCCTCGGGGGCTCACGGCCGCTGCCGGCCTGCGCCCCCGAGCACCCCCGAAAGCTCGCGTGGTTCGCCTGCGCGTCAGCAAGTACAACAAAAGACCGCCAGAAACGCTTCGCGTCCCTGGCAGTGCAACCGGGTCATCGCCCACGGCGTCGGCCCACCACCACCAGAAGGCAAGGAATCATGCCCCCCAAGAAGAAGAAGGCCACCGGCTTCATCAAGCTGCAGATCAACGCGGGTCAGGCCACCCCGGCGCCGCCGGTCGGCCCCGCCCTCGGTCAGCACGGTGTCAACATCATGGAGTTCGTCAAGGCGTACAACGCCGCGACGGAGAGCCAGCGTGGCAACGTCATCCCCGTCGAGATCACCGTCTACGAGGACCGCTCGTTCACCTTCGTGACGAAGACGCCCCCGGCCGCGGAGCTGATCAAGAAGGCCGCGGGCGTGGCGAAGGGCTCCGGTGAGCCGCACAAGACCAAGGTCGCCAAGCTCTCCCGTGACCAGGTGCTCGAGATCGCCCGTCAGAAGATGGAAGACCTCAACGCCAACGACGAGCAGATGGCGGCACGCATCATCGCCGGCACGGCCCGGTCCATGGGCATCGACACGGAGCTCTGACGAACCTGCAGCGCAGGTTGGGGGCCGAGCTTGCGAGGCACCCGGCCGAAGCGGAAGGTGAGGAAGGGCGACAGTTAGGCACGGAGCTCTGACGAACCTGCAGCGCAGGTTGGGGGCCGAGCTTGCGAGGCACCCGGCCGAAGCGGAAGGTGAGGAAGAGCGACCGAGGGTTGGGAGCTCTGACGAACCTGCAGCGCAGGTTGGGGGCCGAGCTTGCGAGGCACCCGGCCGAGCGGCATACCGTATGCCGTTCCCGACGTGGGAGGACCAGCGCTGGTCCGCACCACGACTCCACCACCACCTAGGAGCAGAACATGAAGCGCAGCAAGAACTACCGCGCCGCAGCCGAGGCGATCACCCCCGGCAAGGTCTACCCGCCGCTCGAGGCGGTCCGCGTCGCCAAGCAGATCGCCAAGGCGAAGTATGACGAGACCGTCGAGGTCGCCCTGCGGCTCGGGGTCGACCCCCGCAAGGCCGACCAGGCCGTCCGTGGCACCGTCAACCTCCCGCACGGCACCGGCAAGACCGCCCGGGTGCTCGTGTTCGCCGGCGGTGACCGGGCCGAGGCCGCGCGCGAGGCGGGCGCGGACTACGTCGGATCCGACGATCTCATCGAGCGCATCAGCGGCGGCTGGCTCGACTTCGACGCCGTCGTCGCGACGCCGGACATGATGGGCAAGGTCGGCCGGCTCGGCAAGGTCCTCGGCCCCCGCGGCCTCATGCCCAACCCGAAGACCGGCACGGTGACGATGGATGTCGCCAAGGCCGTCACCGACATCAAGGGTGGCAAGATCGAGTTCCGCGTCGACAAGCACGCCAACCTGCACTTCATCATCGGCAAGGTCTCCTTCGACGAGAAGCGCCTCGTCGAGAACTACGCCGCGGCGCTCGACGAGATCCAGCGCCTGAAGCCGTCCGCGTCGAAGGGCCGCTACATCGAGAAGGCGACCCTCTCGACGACGATGGGCCCCGGCATCCCGCTCGACTTCACCAAGACGCGCAACCTGCTCGTCGAGGAGGGCGCGGAGGCCTGATTCCCGGCATACCGCGCTGGAGAGCCCGCCACCCCCGGGGGTGGCGGGCTCTCGTGCGTGTGGTGCTCTCCTGCGCGTGACTGTGCTCGCCTCCGGTCGAGTGGCCAGTTCCGTACCGGGCCCGCCGCCGCGTCCCCCTTTCCGGTCGAGTGG
>NZ_DASSMH010000086.1:0-12620 GCF_035688975.1 Intrasporangium sp.
CTCTGATGCAACGTAGCACCACGAGTCGCAGGGCGATGAAGGATCATGAGATCTCACCGGTGTCGGCGAGGGCCAGGGGGGACGTTCCAGGAGGAACCGCTCCATCCCGCTGCATGTATGCCGCGACCCGCGCGCACACAGCGGCGCGCGGGAGCGACCTGTGATGCCATCCGCGACCCAGTCAGGGATGGGCGGCAGTGGCACGGCTCTTCCAGAGCATCCGCGCGGCTGGCCGCCGACCGAACCAGTTGCTACCCCGCAACGGAGCGGCCTGCCGTCACCTTTGGCCACCCCCGGGGCGCAGCGACGGCAGACCAGCCTCGGTCACTGCACGAGGGACAGCGCGATCGTGCCCGTCTCGATATCCGCGTCGTCCACCCGGACCTTGACCGAGTCCCCCGGCTCCGCCGTGCCGGACGCGCGCGTGACGACCGCGAAGTCGAGCAGCTGCACGGCCACCGTCTTGTCGTTGTCGTCGACGACGACCGCGTCGAGCGTCGACCCGCGCAGGCCGACGAGCTCGGCCGCCTCGACGGCGTCGGTGCAGGCGCGCTCGACCGCGCTGGCCCTGCTCTCGCTCGCGGCCATGATCTGCGGCAGGTGGGGCAGCGCCTGCCGCACCCACACCGGCACGTCCGTCCCGGTCGACAGGGCCTCGCAGATGACGAGGCCGAAGCGGTCCACGAGGCGCCGCAGGGGCGCGGTGACGTGGGCGTAGGGGTTCGCCACAGCGGCGTGCTCGGGCTGCTCCGGCACGTCACCCTCGAAGGGCATGTAGCCGGCCCCGCGGAAGAGCGTCGCGGCCTCATGGATGAGCGCGAGGTGCTTGGGGTTCGCCCGGTCGAGCGTGCGCAGGAACTCGCCATAGAGCATCTCCGCGGGCCACGCGACGCCGAGCGCCGTGGCCATGCGGTGGAACCGCTGGACGTCGTGGTGCTCGGGCGGCGGCATGGTGCGCAACAGGCCGACCTGCCCGTGGATCATCATCTCGGCGGCGGCCATGCCGGTCATCAGGGAGATCTGCGCGTTCCAGTCCTCGACGGGTGCGAGCGGGCGGAAGGAGACCGAGAAGCCCCCGTCCTCGTCCTCGGTGACCTCCTGCTCGGGCAGCGGCAGGCTGGCGCCCCCGCGCTCCCGCTCGAGGGCGATCCGCTTCTCCCCGATCTCCTTGAGCAGCCTGAGCGGCTCCCCGGCGGTCCCGTCGTCGAGGGCCCGCTGCACGGCGGCATAGTCAAGACGCTGGTGGCTCTTCACGAGCGCCCGGTAGACGTCGACGTCGGTGCCGGTGCCATCCTCGGCCAGCACCATGTCCCACACGAACGCCGGGCGGACCTGGTCGGGCAGGAGGCTCGCGCCGTCCTCGCTCAGCACGGGCGGATGCAGCGGCACCCTCCGGTCCGGGCAGTAGATCGTCTGGCCGCGTCGGCGCGCCTCCTGATCCAGCGCGCCCCCGACCGCGACGAACGCCGGGACGTCGGCGATGGCATAGCGGACGCGGTAGCCGTCCCCCCGCCGCTCGAGGAACATCGCCTGGTCGAGGTCCATCGCACCGGGCGGGTCGATGGTGACGAAGGGCACCGACGTCTCGTCACGGGTCGGCAGCCGCGGCTCGCGCAGGGCGACGTCGGCCTCGGCCAGCACGTCCGCGGGGAACTCCTCGGGCACCTCGAGCTTGGCGCGGATCGCCTCGAAGGCCGCCGTCAGGGCCGCGCCCGGGCCGTCGGAGGAGACAGCCGGCGGCCGGTACACAATGCGTCGCAGAGCCATGAGGCCACCCTACGCATCGAAGGGTCGCCGCTGGACCGCACAACGGGACGAGCACCTCGCCGCCCTACCCTGTGCGAGTGCTCATCCTCCTGCCGCCGTCCGAGGGCAAGGCCCAGCGCCGCCGCGGCCGGCCCCTCGACCTCGGCGCGCTGTCCTTCCCCACGCTCGGCCCGACGCGCCAGAACGTGATCGACGCGGTTGGCACCCTCAGCACCACCCCCGAGCGGTATGCCGTGCTCGGCACGTCACCGAGCCTCGTCGAGGAGGTCGCCCGCAACACGCGGCTGCGCACCGCCCCGGCGGCCCCGGCCGGCGAGGTCTACACCGGGGTGCTCTACGACGCCCTCGACCTCATGTCGCTCGACGCTGCCGCCAAGCGACGCGCCGCCCGGGCGATCGTCGTCGTCTCCGCGCTCTTCGGGGCGGTGCGCCTCACCGACCGCATCCCGGCCTACCGCCTCTCGATGTCGGTCAACCTGCCCGGAGTCGGGCCGCTGGCCGCCGCGTGGCGACCAGCGCTGGGGCCGGTGCTCGCGCAGGCGGCGGGGACCGGCCTCGTCGTCGACTGCCGGTCCTCCACGTATGCCGCCGCCTGGACTCCCGCCCGCGAGCTCAGCCGGCGATGGGTGCAGGTCGTCGTGCCCGGGGCGACCCACCTCGCCAAGCACACCCGTGGCCTCGTCGCCCGCCACCTGTGCTCGCACGGTGGAGCGGTCCGGACGCCGGCCGCGCTCGCCGCCGCCCTGTCGGGGTCCTTCGCGGTCGAGCTCGCCGCGCCCACGCGTCCGGGGAGGCCGTGGGTGCTCGCGGCGAGCGCGATCCCTGGCGCGCAGGGCTGACCGGCGAGGCGGCCGAAGCCACCTTCACGGGCCGAAGCCACCTCCGCGGGCCGAAGCCACCGGCGCACCAGTGGCGTCGGCCCGGCAGGGTGGCGTCGGCCCGGCAGGGTGGCGTCACGTCCCGCGGCGCGGGTCAGCCGAGAGCGCGGGTGAGGTCCTCGACGATGTCCTGCACGTCCTCCAGCCCCACCGACACGCGCAGCACGCCGTCGGTGATCCCCACCGACGCGCGGGCCTCTGGCGTGAGCCGGCGATGGGTCGTCGTCGCGGGGTGGGTGATGAGCGACTTGCTGTCGCCGAGGTTGTTGGAGATGTCGACGACCTCGAGCGCGTTCATCACGGCGAAGGCCTCCGCCTTGCCGCCGTCCAGCTCGAAGGTGACGACGGTGCCGCCGGCGCCCATCTGCCGGGTGGCGAGCTCGTGCTGCGGGTGCGACGGCAGGAAGGGGTGGACGACGCGGGTCACCCGAGGGTGCGCCTCGAGCGCCTTCGCGACGACGAGGGCGCTCGCGGCCATCCGCTCGACCCGCAGCGACATCGTCTCGAGGCCCTTGAGGAGGATCCACGCGTTGAACGGCGACATCGACGGGCCGGTGTGCCGCATGAGGTTCTGCACGGGACCGTCGATGAACTCCTTCGGCCCGAGCACCGCTCCCCCGAGCGTGCGGCCCTGGCCGTCGATGTGCTTCGTGGCCGAGTAGACGACGATGTCGGCGCCGTGCTGCAGCGGCTGGGAGAAGACCGGAGTGCCGAAGACGTTGTCGACCACGACCTGGGCGCCCGCCGCGTGCGCGAGGTCGCACACGGCGCGGATGTCGACGAGCTCCTGCATCGGGTTGCTCGGCGTCTCGAAGAAGACGGCGGCCGTCGGCACCGACAGCGCCTCGCTCCACTGCTCGAGGTCGGCCCCGTCGACGAACACGGTCTCGACGCCCCACCGCGGCAGGATCTCGTCGAGGATGACGAAGCACGAGCCGAACAGGGACCGCGACGACACGACCCGCTCGCCCTTGCCCAGCAGCGCGGCGAGCGCGACGAAGACCGCCGACATGCCCGACGCGGTGGCGAAGGCCGCCTCGGCGCCCTCGATCCGGCGCAGCCGCTCCTCGAACATGGCGACGGTGGGGTTGCCGTAGCGCGAGTAGATGAAGCGGTCCGACTCCCCCTTGAAGGCCGCCTCGGCCGCCTCGGCCGAGTCGTAGACGTATCCCGAGGTGAGGAAGAGGCCCTCCGACGTCTCGTCGAACCCGCTCCGGTAGAGCCCGGCGCGCACTGCGAGGGTGTCCGGGCGCCAGTCGCGCACGCCGTCGCTCATCCCTGCACCCACGGCAGCCCCGCGACCTTCCAGCCGGAGACCGTGCGGTGCTGCTCGGCGTCGTGCGGGCCCTCGAAGCCGTCGAGGACGTTGTGGCTCCGCGTCCAGCCCGCCTGCGTGGCGAGCTGCGCCGCGGCCACGGACCGCACCCCGGAGCGGCAGAGGAAGTACACCGGCTGGTCCCGTCCCACGCCGGCCTCCTCGAGCTGGCGAGCGAAGTCCGCGTTGACCCGGCCCTCCGGGAAGGTCTGCCACTCGATGGTCACGAGGTCCTTGTCGAGCGGGCGCAGGTCCGGTAGCCCGACGTAGGCCCACTCGGCCCGGGTGCGCACGTCGACGAGGACCGCGCGCGGGTCGCCGCGCAGGGCCTCCCACGCCTGGACGGGCGTCACGTCACCGGCATACCGCATGGCCCCGAATATCGCACAGTCGCCTCAGGCGAGATGATCCGTCCGGTTCGTGAACGCCACGGTCGCCGTCCCGTCGCCCCACACCTCGACGCCGGTCAGGCTGCCCGGCGCCGTCGCGAGGACCCAGAACCGCTCTGCCGGCACAGCGAGCACCTCGGTGACCACCGTGAGCACGCCGCGCCGGCTCGTGACCACGACGACGTCCCCGCCCTGCGAGACGAGACGGCCGTATGCCGCTCGCACCCGCTCGTCCGGACCGGGCCCTTCACGCGCACCCGCCCACGCGTCGCCCTCCTCGACCGCCCCGCCGGTCCGCTCGGCGATGGCCGCCGCAGCCGGTCGGTCCTCGGGGCCGCCGGCCGCCACGCGCACCGAGGGGCCGGACACCAGCCGCGCCACCGCCCGCCCAACGCGCTCGTGCGCGGACGGGTCGGCACCGCGCTGCACGAGGACGAGCCGCAGCGGCCGACGAGGCTCGGGTGCCGGCGCGGGCTCGGCATGGGGCTCGGCATCGGGCGCGGGCTCGGCATCGGGCGCGGGCTCGGCATGCACGCGGCGCACCGTGTGGCCGTCCATCGCCTCGTTGCTGAGGGCGTCGGCATCCGCGTTCTGCTCGCGGGGCACCCAGCGGAAGTCGACCGAGCCACCCGCCCGCGCGATGCGCGAGCACACGTCCCGGGCGAGCAGGGCCAGCCGGCGCATGTCCTCGTGCTTGATCTTCCACCGGCCCGACATCTGCTCGACGACGAGCTTGGAGTCCATCCGCACCTCGACGTCGGCGTCGGGCGCGACCTCGAGGGCGGCCTCGAGGCCGGCGACGAGGCCCGAGTACTCCGCCACGTTGTTGCTCGCGAGCCCGAGCGGCTGGGCGAGCTCGACGAGGAGCCGGCCGGTGCCGGCGTCGCGCACGACCACGCCGTAGCCCGCCACCCCAGGGTTGCCCCGCGAGCCCCCGTCGGTCTCGACGACGAGGCGGCGCCTGCCGGCAGCCGTCACAGACCCGACTCGGTGGTCCGGACCATGATCCGGCGGCACTCCTCGCAGCGCAGCACCTCGTCCTCGGCTGCCGAGCGGACCCGCGAGAGGTCGACGTTGTTGAGCTCGAGCCGGCAGCCGCCGCAGCGCCGATGGCGCAGCTCGGCCGCCGCGACCCCGCCGCTGCTGGCGCGGATCTTCTCGTAGAGGGCGAGCAGGTCCTCACCGACCCCGGCCGCGATGTCGGCCCGGCTGGCGCCGACCCGGGCCGCCTCGTCGTCGAGCGCCTTCACGGCGGCGTCGCGTTCGGCCTCGAGCGAGCTGAGGCGCGCCGTGACCTCCTCCCGCCGGGCCGCGAGCTCGGCGACGCGGGCGCTCAGGGCCTCCGAGCGCTCCATGACCTCGAGCTCGATGTCCTCGAGCTCGCCCTGGCGTCGCGCGAGCGACTGCAGCTCGTGCTGGAGCGCCTGCAGGTCCTTGGCGGAGCCCTGGCCGGAGTCGAGCCGGGCCCGGTCCCGAGCCGCCCGGTCGCGCACGAGCTGCACGTCCTGCTCCGACTTGGCGAGCTCGCGCTGCACGTCCCCCACGGCGGTCTCGGCGTTGACGATGTCGGTCTCCACGGTCGCGAGCTCGGCCCGCGCCGCCGCGATGGCGGCCTCCTGCGGCAGCCGGGCCCGGGCGTGCGCGATCTGGTCGAGGCGCGTGTCGACCGCCTGCAGGTCGAGCAGGCGCCACTGGCGGGACGGATCGGCTTTCAGGACGCACCTCCGGCGGCGTTCGCACCGACCACGAAGGTCCACGGCTCGGTGCGGATGGTCGAGACTCTGGCCTCGACCCTAGTCGGTGCGGCGGCGTCCTCGCCCAGAGCCGACAGCAGCCGCTCCCGTGCGCTGTGCGGCCACAGCGACTCGGTGGCCCAGTGCCCGGCGTCGACGAGGTAGGGCCGCCCGCCCCGAGCCTCCTCCCGCGCCTCGAGCGCAGGGTGGTGGCGCAGGTCGGCGGTCACGTAGACGTCCGCCCCGCTGGCCCGGACCGCGTCGAAGCGGTCGTCGCCGGCCCCGCCCAGGACGGCCACCGTCCTCACGAGCGCACCGGGCTCCCCGCTGACCCGTATGCCGCCGGCCGTGTCCGGCAGCGCGTCGGCGACGCGGTCCGCGAACGCCGCGAGCGACTCGGCCGCGGGCAGGTCGCCGACGCAGCCGACGGCATACCCCCCGGTGGCGCTGAGCGCCCGGGCGCCGGTGAGGCCGAGGGCGTCGGCGAGGACGGTGGTGACGCCCGGGTCGGCCACGTCGGCGTTGGTGTGGGCCACGAAGAGCGCGGTGTCCGAGACGACGAGACGGGTCACGGCGGCGCCCTTGGCCGACGTCGTGGCGACCGAGTGCACCCCGCGCAGGAGCAGCGGGTGGTGGGTCACGAGCAGGTCGGCGTGCCAGTCGGCGGCCTCCTCGATGACCGCGAGCGTGGGGTCGACCGCGAGGAGGACCCGGCGCACGGGCTGGTCGAGGTCGCCCGTGACGAGGCCGACGCGGTCCCACTCGGCAGCGCTCGAGGGCGGGTAGAGCTCGTCGAGGGCACGGACGACGTCGCGCAGCAGGAGATCCTCCACGTGGGCCCGGCCGGCCTCGAACCGACGACACCCGCGGTGTAAGCGCGGTGCTCTACCAACTGAGCTACGGGCCCTCAGGCGCCGCCCGGGGGCGCGGCACGCCAGCCTAACGGGTCACGAGCGGCCGCGAAGGTCCGCCAGCGCCGACCGGTAGTCGCGGAAGTCGCGCGCCTCACCCGGGCCGTTGACGTGGGACCAGACGATGCGCCCCTCCCGGTCGACGAGGAAGGTGCCGCGCTCGGCGGCGCCGGTGCGCTCGTTGAAGACCCCGTAGGCCCGCGAGACCTCCCCGTGCGGCCAGAAGTCGGACACGAGCGGGAAGAAGTGGCCCTCCTGGTCGGCCCAGATCCGCAGGGCGTACATCGGGTCGCACGAGACCGCGAAGACCTGGATGTCGTCGGTCTGGAAGTCCTCGAGCCCGTCGCGGATGTCGCGCAGCTCCCCCGTGCAGATCCCCGAGAACGCGAAGGGGTAGAAGACGACGACGGCGTTGCGCACCCCGCGCACGGACGACAGGGTGAGCTCCTGTCCGTGCTGGTCGCGCAGGGTGAAGTCCGGCGCCTCGTCGCCCACGGACGGACGGGCCGGGGAATCGCTCATGGCCGTCAGTGTGCCACTGCACGGGGACGCCGGACGCCGGCGCCACCGTGCGCCCGGCGTCGGTGGGGTGCGGTCAGCGCCGGGGGCCCTTGGGGGACATGAGCCGGATCGCGCCCCAGTCGGCGCTGACGTTGAACGAGCCGCCCGTCTGCAGCCCCGCGGTGGAGGCGGCCTCCTCGACGTCGCTGGCCTCCACGTGCCCGGGGCGCCCCGACTTGGGGCTGACCAGGATGATGAACCCTTGGTCGAAGAGCTTGGTCAGCGCGTCGACGAGGAGGTCGACGAGGTCGTCGTCCCCGTCGCGGTACCAGAGCAGTATGCCGTCGGCTCCGTCGTTGAAGTCCTCGTCCTCGAGCTCGCTCCCGGTGATCTCCTCGACCTGGTAGCGCAGGTTGTCGTCGACGTCGTCGTCGTAGCCGAACTCCTGGATGACCTGCCCTCGGGCGAAGCCCAGCCTGCCGAGAGACGCCGCTCCCGCGGTGGCGCTCACTGTCACACAACCCCTTCATGTCTGTCGTCGGACGGGCCACAGCCCGAAACGGTGGCCCAAGTCCACTAGGAAACGACGCTACCGCGCAAGGCCGGGAGCGCACGGGACTCTGCAGAGCCCCGGTGGAACGACCCGCCCGATGTGGGAGAGGATGGGAGGCGCATCGCCGCGTCACAGTCGCGCGCGAGGCGTCGACGAGAAAGGAAGACGACGTGGCACCCGAGGCCGGACCGATCCTCAACGGCATACCGAGTCAGCTGCCCGACATCGATCCCGACGAGACCCAGGAGTGGATCGACTCGCTCGATGCGGTCCTCGACGAGCAGGGACGGACCCGGGCGCGCTACATCATGCTCAAGCTCATCGAGCGTGCCCGCCAGCAGCAGATCGGCGTCCCCTCGCTCACCGCGACCGACTACCTCAACACCATCCCGCCGGAGCGCGAGCCGTGGTTCCCCGGCGACGAGGAGGTGGAGCGCGAGTTCCGCCGCTACATCCGCTGGAACGCCGCGATCATGGTGCACCGGGCGCAGCGGCCCGACATCGGCGTGGGCGGCCACATCTCGAGCTACGCGTCGGCCGCCACCCTCTACGAGGTGGGCATGAACCACTTCTTCCGGGGCAAGGACCACCCCGGGGGCGGCGACCACGTCTACTTCCAGGGCCATGCCTCGCCCGGCATGTACGCCCGCTCCTTCCTCGAGGGCCACCTCTCGGAGACCCAGCTCGACGGCTTCCGGCAGGAGAAGAGCCACATCGTCGACGGCAGGATCGAGGCACTCCCGTCGTACCCGCACCCGCGGCTGCTCCCCGACTACTGGGAGTTCCCGACGGTGTCCATGGGCATCGGGCCGATGAACGCGATCTACCAGGCGCAGTTCGACAAGTACCTGCACAACCGGGGCCTGAAGGACACGAGCGAGCAGCACGTGTGGGCCTTCCTCGGTGACGGCGAGATGGACGAGCCCGAGTCGCGCGGCCTGCTGCAGCTCGCCGCCAACGAGGAGCTGGACAACCTCACCTTCGTCGTCAACTGCAACCTGCAGCGGCTCGACGGCCCGGTGCGCGGCAACGGCAAGATCATCCAGGAGCTGGAGGCCTTCTTCCGCGGCGCCGGCTGGAACGTCATCAAGGTGGTCTGGGGTCGCGGCTGGGACCCGCTCCTCGCGGCCGACCGCGACGGCGCCCTCGTGCACCTGATGAACCAGACGAGCGACGGCGACTACCAGACCTTCCGCGCCAACGACGGGAAGTACGTCCGCGACCACTTCTTCGCCCGCGACCCGCGCACCGCCCGCATGGTGGAGAGCTGGACGGACGACCAGATCTGGTGGGACCTGAAGCGCGGCGGGCACGACTACCGCAAGGTGTACGCGGCATACCAGGCGGCCATGCAGCACACCGGGCAGCCGACCGTGATCCTCGCCAAGACGATCAAGGGCTACAGCCTGGGCTCGCACTTCGCCGGACGCAACGCCACGCACCAGATGAAGAAGCTGACGCTCGAGGACCTCAAGGCCTTCCGCGACTCGCTCCGCATCCCGATCAGCGACGAGCAGCTCGAGGCCGACCCCTACCGCCCGCCGTACTACCACCCGGGCCTCGACCACCCGGCCGTGAAGTACAGCATCGACCGGCGCCGGCAGCTCGGGGGCACCCTGCCGAGCCGTCGGGTCGTCTTCGAGCCGATCCACCTGCCTGGGGACGAGGCCTACCAGCAGGTCAAGAAGGGCTCGGGCAAGCAGCAGGTCGCCACCACGATGGCCTTCGTGCGCCTGCTCAAGGACCTGCTGCGCGACAAGGAGTTCGGGCCGCGCATCGTGCCGATCATCCCCGACGAGGCGCGGACCTTCGGCATGGACGCGTTCTTCCCGTCCATCAAGATCTACAACCCGCACGGGCAGAACTACACCCCGGTCGACGACGAGCTGATGCTCGCCTACCGCGAGGCCGTCCGCGGGCAGATCCTGCACCTCGGGATCAACGAGGCCGGGTCCGTTGCCGGCTTCACCGCGGCGGGCACCTCCTACGCCACGCACGGCGTGCCGATGATCCCGGTCTACGTCTTCTACTCGATGTTCGGCTTCCAGCGCACCGGCGACTCGATCTGGGCGGCTGCCGACCAGATGACCCGCGGCTTCCTCATCGGCGCCACGGCCGGCCGCACGACGCTCACCGGTGAGGGCCTGCAGCACGCCGACGGCCACTCCCCGCTGCTGGCCGCGACCAACCCGGCCGTGGTGCACTACGACCCGGCCTACGGCTACGAGATCGCGCACATCGTCCAGGACGGCCTGCGGCGGATGTACGGCCCCGGCCAGTCCGGCGACGACGCCAACGTCATCTACTACCTCACCGTCTACAACGAGCCGATCGTGCAGCCGGCCGAGCCGGAGGGCGTCGACGTCGAGGGCATCCTCAAGGGGATGTACAAGCTCAAGGAGGCCGACACCGAGGGCTGGCAGCACACGCCGGCCCGGGCCCAGATCCTCGCCTCGGGGGTCGGGGTGCCGTGGGCGCTCGAGGCCCAGCAGCTGCTCGCAGACGACTGGGGGGTGGCTGCCGACGTGTGGTCGGTGACGTCGTGGAACGAGCTGCGCCGCGACGGCCTGGCCGCCGAAGAGCAGGAGTTCCTGCGGCCCGACGAGGAGAAGCGGGTGCCGTGGGTGACCCGGTGCCTGGAGCACGCCGAGGGCCCGGTCATCGGGGTGTCGGACTACATGCGGGCCGTGCAGGACCAGATCCGCGAGTGGGTCCCCGGCACCTACGCGTCGCTGGGCGCCGACGGCTTCGGCTTCTCGGACACCAGGCGGGCCGCGCGGCGCTTCTTCCACATCGACGGCCCGTCCGTCGCGGTGCGGACGCTGCAGCTGCTGGCCAAGGAGGGCAAGATCGACGCCGACATCCCGGCCAAGGCCGCGGACCGCTACCGCCTCGACGACGTGACGGCCGGCACGTCTGGCAACGCCGGCGGCGAGTCCTGAGCGCTCCCCCGGTCGACGTGCACCACCCGCTGGGCCCGCCTCTGCTTGAGGGCGGGCCCGGCGGCATATGGGCCTGACGTCGACCGACGGGCGCCGCTGCCCGCGGGCGGGGCTGCGCTCGCGGGTCCGAGGCGCGCCCGCGGCTTCGGGCAGTCGGCGCGCCGACAGCGTCGGCCCGTCGGCACAGGCGCAGGCCCGGCGCCGCCGCCAAAGGAGTCACCTCGAGAGGGCGAGCGCGGCCAGCACCCGTCGGCGGACCAGCTCCGGGTCCTGCAGGTCTGCCCACACGAGCCGGACGATGATCCATCCCTCCCGCCGAAGGGCGTCCTCGCGCTGCTTCTCCTCGAAGAGGGCGTTGCGGCCGGGCGTGCCCTCAGCGCGGTCGTCCGGCCCCGTCGCATACTTCACCGCCCCGTCGAACTCGACGAGCACCCGGGCCCCGACGAGTCGGAAGTCGGCGCGGAAGGTGCGGCCCCCGACCGTCAGGCGAAACTGGGGCTCGAGCTCGAAGCCGAGCGCCCGAAGCAGGTATGCCGTCCGCGTCTCGCCCGGCGACTCGTGACGACCGTCGGCGAACGGCAGCGCGCACCGCACCGGTCCGACGCCCGGGTGGCCGACGAACGCGGGCAGGGCGCCGAGCAGGGCCGCGGCCGTCGTGAGGTTGCGCCGGATCGCGGCGTCCGCCGGCACGAGGGCGCACTCGGGCCCCCCGCGCAGCCCTGCCTGGATGATCGCGTGCGGCAGCGGCAGCGCGTTGGGCGTGACCTCCGACGGGCGCTCGGGTGGCCGCAGGGCAAGCCCCCCACAGGTCGGTGGATGACCAGGCCGCGCCGCCGCACGGTGACGCTGCGCCGTGTCCGTTGCCCGTCGGCGGCCGTCCGCCAGCCGTCGATGACCGAGGTCAGGTGGACGGTGTCGAGCGGCGCGGCATACGTCGGCAGGTGTCTCACGAGCAGCAGCGAGTGATGGCTGATCGCCGCCCGGGCCGCGAACTGGCGGCCAAGGGCGAACGCGGTGAGCCGGTGGAGCGCCTCCGGCGAGGGTGCCTCGTCCTCGGTCGGGGCGAACCAGCCGGTGGCCAGCCGCGCGCAACGGCCGTCACGGACGAGGCGGGCGACGGCGTGGCTGTCGAGGCCGTGCCGGGCGGCGTCGGCCGCGGAGAAGACGCCGTCCCGGGCGATGAGCTTGAGGTCCATGACCCATCAGCCTCGCGCGAGGCGGCCGCCCGCGGCGAAGCCGGGCGGTGACCTGTGGACGGGCCGCTGTCCTGGACCAGGGGTGTGGATTGCGGCTGGCACTGCGTGGACCGCTCGGGTATGTCGGCACGCCGGCCGCCCGGCGCCGCGCGCGCAGCCCGGCGCCGCGCGCGCAGCCCGGCGCCCCCGGCGCCGCGCCGTCCGCCGGCGGGCCCGCCACGGGCGGCATACGGCCCGGATAGGTATGCGCGACTATGCATATACTTGCAGCGTGTCCAAGGTACTGACCTCTCTCCCTGTCGGCGACCGCGTCGGGATCGCGTTCTCCGGCGGCCTCGACACGTCGGTGGCCGTCGCGTGGATGCGCGAGAAGGGCGCCGTGCCGTGCACCTACACGGCCGACCTCGGTCAGTACGACGAACCCGACATCGACTC
>NZ_DASSMH010000087.1:0-35349 GCF_035688975.1 Intrasporangium sp.
GCCACTCGACGGGAGGGGGCGTGCGAAAGTGGCCACTCGACTGGAGGGGGGCGTACGGAAGTGGCCACTCGACGGGGGGAGGGGGGTGGCCGCGTTGATCGCGTGGGCGGCCTTGTCTCAGCCGCCGGCGGAGTCGCCCGAGGACAGGCCCCGCTTGATGAGGTCCATGACGGAGCTGTCCGCCAGCGTCGTCACGTCGCCGACCTCGCGGTTCTCGGCGACGTCACGCAGCAGGCGCCGCATGATCTTGCCCGACCGGGTCTTGGGCAGCTCCTGCACGATCATGATCTGTCGAGGCTTGGCGATCGGGCCGATCTCCTTGGCCACGTGGTTGCGCAGCTCCTGGACGAGGTCCTGGCCCTCCCCGACCTCGTCCGCCTCGGCGACGACCTCGGAGCGCAGGATGACGAAGGCGCAGACCGCCTGACCCGTCGTCGCGTCGGTCGCACCGACCACGGCGGCCTCGGCGACCTTCGGGTGCGACACGAGCGCCGACTCGATCTCGGTCGTCGACAGGCGGTGGCCCGAGACGTTCATCACGTCGTCGACGCGGCCGAGCACCCAGATGTCGCCGTCGGCGTCGCGCTTGGCGCCGTCGCCGGCGAAGTAGAGGCCCTCGAAGCGCGACCAGTACGTCTCCTTGTAGCGCTCCGGGTCGCCCCAGATGCCGCGGAGCATGGCCGGCCACGGCTTGCTGAGCACGAGGTACCCGCCGTGGCCGTTGGGCACGGGCTGACCGGTGTCGTCGACGACGTCGGCGGCCACCCCGGGGATCGGCTTCTGGGCCGAACCCGGCTTGGTCGCCGTGACTCCGGGCAGCGGGCTGATCATGATCGCCCCGGTCTCGGTCTGCCACCACGTGTCGACGATGGGGCAGCGGTCGCCGCCGATGACGCGGCGGTACCACATCCAGGCCTCCGGGTTGATCGGCTCACCGACCGAGCCGAGCACGCGGAGCGAGCTGAGGTCGAACTTGGCCGGGATGTGCTCTCCCCACTTCATGAAGGTCCGGATGGCAGTCGGTGCGGTGTAGAGGACCGACACCCGATACTTCTCGACGATCTCCCAGAAGCGGCCCTGGTGGGGGGTGTCCGGCGTGCCCTCGTACATGACCTGTGTCGCACCCAGCGTGAGTGGGCCGTAGACGATGTAGCTGTGGCCGGTGACCCAGCCGATGTCCGCGGTGCACCAGTAGACGTCGCGGTCGGGGTGCACGTCGTGCACGACGGCGTTGGTGTATGCCGCTTGGGTGAGGTAGCCACCCGTGGTGTGGAAGATGCCCTTCGGCTTACCGGTCGTCCCCGAGGTGTAGAGCACGAAGAGGGGGTGCTCCGCCTCGACCGGCACGGCCTCGTGCGTCGCCTCCGCCGCGTCGAGCGCCTCGTGCCACCACATGTCGCGGCCGTCGGTCCAGGGGATGTCCTGGCCGGTGCGCTGCACCACGAGCACCGTGGCGACCGACGTGTCGCCGTGGTCGAGAGCGGCGTCGACGGCCGGCTTGAGGGCCGACGGCGAGCCGCGGCGGAAGCCGCCGTCCGAGGTGACGACGACCTTGGCCCCGACGTCCTGGATCCGGGAGTGCAGGGCCTCGGCGGAGAATCCACCGAAGACGACTGAGTGCGGCGCGCCGATCCGCGCGCAGGCCAGCATGGCCACGGCGGCCTCGGGGATCATCGGCAGGTAGATGGCCACCGTGTCGCCGGTGCCGACACCGAGGTCCGTCAGGGCGTTGGCCGCCCGCTGCACCTGCTCGTGCAGATCGGCATACGTGACGTCTCTTGTGTCGCCCTCCGGCTCGCCCACGAAATGGATGGCGACTCGGTCCCCGTTGCCGGCCTCGACGTGCCGGTCGACGGCGTTGACGCACGCGTTGAGCTCCCCGTCGGCGAACCACCTCGCGAAGGGCGGGTTGCTCCAGTCCAGCGTCTGGGTGAAGTCCTTGCTCCACGTCACGTAGGTGCGCGCCTGCTGCGCCCAGAAGCCCTCGTGATCGGCCTGGGCCGCGGCATACAGGTCGGCGGTGCCGTTCGCGGCTGCCGCGAACTCCGGAGGCGGCGGAAACGTCCGGTCCTCCTGCAGCAGGTTCTCCAGGGCCTCTTCGGTCACGATGGTCCACCTTTCGCAGCGTCGCGGTGTGCAGTGGTCGATCGGGCGCGTCTCCGCGCGGCCGACACCACCCCACACGGTAGTCGGTCCGCCTGCCGCAGCCTCCCCCTGCATCGGCGTGGATCGCACCACACGCTCGAGCTGATGGTGCGCCGACCTACGCTGAGCCGGTGCCAGACTCTCGCCTCATCGAACAGCTCGCCGCGCTCACCGACCTGCCCGGGGTGCGCGAGCGGGCCGAGTCCGTGCGCGAGGCCGCCGCGCGGCTGCGCTTCCACGAGGCGCTGCGCCGGCGCGTCGCGGAGGCTGCCGCCGAGTCCCGCGTGCGCGGGGCCGGGGCCAGCGCGCGGCTCGATGGTGCGCAGCTGCCCCTCCAGGCTGTCCGCGACCTGGTGCGGGGAGCGCGGGACTGGCCGACCGACCCCGACCCCGCGATGCGGGTGGTGCGCGGCGCGGTGACGGCAACCGCGGAGACCGAGCACGTCGTGGGCCTGGTGCGGACCGCACCCTTGCAGGCCCTCGCCCGGCTGCACGTGGCGGCCGCGGGGCACCTGCTCGCGCCCGACGCCGTGGGGCGGCCGCGCGTCGACGGCGAGACGTGCGACGAGCTGGTCGACCTCGGCCCGGCTCCCCCTGCGGGGACGGTGTCCGCACGCCTCGCACAGGTGTCCGAGGTCGTGGTGGCCGGGGCATCGTCGGTTCACCGGGTGCCGGCCGTGGTCGTGGCCGCCGTCGTGCATGCCGAGGTCGCCGTGGTGCGGCCCTTCGCCCGGGGCAACGGGCTCGTCGCACGAGCCTTCGAGCGGGCGCTCGTCCAGGCCAGCGGGCTCGACCCCACCGGTGTTGCGGTGCCCGAGGCAGGCCACGCGGCAGCAGGGGCAGCGGCCTATCTCGGGGCGCTCACGGCATACGCAGAGGGGAGCGCCGCAGGGGTCGCGTTGTGGCTGGGTCACTGTGCGGACGCGCTCCTGGCCGCGGTGCAGGAAGGCGAGCGGATCTGCGACGCGGTGCGACTGGGCCGACTGACCTAGCTCGGCCGTCCGGCTGCCGGGTGCTCGGCCGTCCGGCTGCCAGGTGCCCCCACGCCCGCCCGTCCGCACCGTCCATCCGCACCGTCCGCCCGCCCGGTCTGTCCAGCGAGGTGGACAGTTTCCCGTCGGCCCGCTCACCGACCCTGTTCCGGCGACCCCGCCCTGCGGTACAACAGATCCGGAGCCACATTGCCGTGAGGCGACGGTCAGGGTCCGCAGAAGATGCAGGCGAGAACCGAACGGGTACCCACGCGGGAAGTTGTTCTCTTTAAGAACCGTCCGCCGCCGGAGACACAACCGCAGCGACAGATGATGCGCGCCTGGTAACCCGAGAAGTTCTCGTGGAGGCCTCCCGCCATACACCGGGAGGCCTCCTGCTGCATCGGTTTTTGAAAAAGATCTGCGATTGAGCGTGCCGTCCGTTTGCATTCGCCCCTCCTTGCCGGGAGCATGGAGTTGGCGCTCCCGCCCCCCCAGGTTGAGCGCCCCGTGGCCCTGGCCCCTCCCCCCCGGGGCGCCAGGCCACGACAGGTGGCCTCCGTCTCCCCCCGGCGGAGGCCACTGCATGTTCTGGCGTCATGTGCTGGCGTCCACTGCTCGTCGTCGCGGCTCCGCTGTCCCCAGCGCGCCCGCGGCGATCCGCTGCTGTCCACAGGCTCGAGGCTCCAGGGCGCCGCCTCCGCCGGCGCGCTGCAGCCTCGAGTCATGGGACAGGTCCTCGCTCTCCTCCCCGCATCCGGCGGCGTGGGCGCCACGCTCCTCACGGCGGCGACGGCGGTGCGCGCCGCGGCGGCGTCACGGTCGGTGGCGGCCGTCGACCTCGACGCCTGGGGCGCGGGTCTCGACGTGACCTTCGGTCTCGAGCAGGCGCCCGGGTGGCGCTGGAACGCGCTGCAGGAGGTCTCCGGCGTCGTCGACGGAGCGGCGCTGGCCGGGCGGTTGCCACAGGCGCAGGGCGTGCGGGTGCTGTCGATGCCGCGGCCGTGGAGACCCACGGGCGCCTCCTGGCAGGGCGCCGTGGCGGACGTCCTGCTCGGGCTGCGAGCCGCCCACGAGCTCGTCGTCGTGGACGTCCCGCGTGACGAGCTGACCGTCAGCGGCCTCGCGGGCGTGGCTGACGCCGTCGTCGTCGTCGTGGGCACGCGGGTGGCGCAGCTGGCCGCCGCCGCGGCGGTGGTCCCGAGGCTGCAGTCCATCGGACCGGAGACGTGGGTCGTGCTGCGCGGGGGCGACGCGGACCTGGAGGAGCTCGTCACGGACGAGCTGGACGTGCCCGTGCTCGGTCGGCTGCGCGACGACGCGCGTGCCGCCGCGGACGTCGATGACGGGGTGCCGGCCGGCACGCGGGGGAGGGGACCGGTCGTCGACATCGCCGACCGGATCCTGCTCCGGCTGCTCGATCGTCTGGCCGGTGCGCCGCCCGCAGCGGGTGTCGCGTCACGCGAGGCTGCAGCCCCGAGGAGGCCGGCGTGAGCCTCAGTCCTGCCGCGTGGGGACGGGCCAGGGAGGGCCTGCGGCCGGATGCCGCGCGCGTGCTCGAGGTGGCTCGGGAGGAGTCGGCCGCGCTGGGCACCCATCGGGTCGCGACCTCGGCCCGAGACCTTGCGGCCCGGGTCCTCGGCGCCGGACCCCTCGACGGCTGGTTGGCCGACCCGTCGGTCACCGACGTCGCCGTCAACGGAGACGGGCGGGTCTGGGTGGACCGGGGACGCGGCATGGAGTGCGTGGGCGCCCGGCTGGAGATCGAGGAGGTCAGAGCCCTGGCGGTGCGGCTGGCCGGCGCGGCTGGGCGGCGCCTCGACGAGGCGAGCCCGTGGGTGGACGGTCAGCTGCCCGACGGTGGGCGGCTGCATGCCGTCCTGCCGCCGCTGGTCGCCGATGGCCCGCACATCACCATCCGCGTGCCGGCCCGGTCCCACCCGTCGCTCGCGGACCTGGCCGCGTCGGGCATGTTCCCACCGTCCTGGGTGCGCCTCCTGTCTGCCCTCGTCGAGCGGCGTCGGGCCTTCGTGGTCTCAGGTGGCACCGGCGCGGGCAAGACCACCCTGCTCGCGGCACTGCTCGGCTGCGTCGCCCCGACCGACCGGGTCGTCCTGGTCGAGGACGTCCGGGAGCTGCACGTGGCACATCCCCATGTCGTGCGGCTCGAGGCGCGGCAGGCCAACGTGGAGGGGTTCGGGGAGGTGAGCCTCACGGTGCTGCTACGCCAGGCGCTTCGGATGCGCCCGGACCGCATTGTCGTCGGGGAGGTGCGTGGCGGGGAGGTCCGCGAGCTGCTCGCGGCCCTCAACACCGGCCACGAGGGCGGGTGCGGCACCGTGCATGCCAACGCGCCCGAGGACGTCGTGGCGCGGTTCGAGGCCCTGGGCGCGCTCGTGGGGCTCAGCCCGGCCGCAGTCGGCGTCCAGCTTGCTGCGGCGGTCGAGGTCGTGCTGCATGTGTCGCGCACGAGCGGAGTCCGCCGCCTGGAGTCGATCGCGGTCGTCGACCGGATGGGGGAGGCCCCGGTGGTCGTCACCGCTGCCCGGTGGCTCGGCGGCCGCGTGGAGCGCGGCCCCGCGTGGGACCGTCTGCGTGAGCTCGTGGGGCGCCCCGCGCTTGACGGCTGCGACGGACGGGTGGCACCGCCGGGAGGCGCGGCATGAGGGCGGGCGGGGTCGTGGCCGTGCTGACCCTGCTCGGCGTCCTTGCGTGGCCGGCGCGACGGTTGCCCGGCCTCGTGTCCGGGCCGGTGCGTCGGGTGGTGCCCGAGGACGGCCCGTCCTCCGGTGCGCTGTCCGCGTGGGCGCGTGCGGCTGCGTTGTGGCACACGGACCCCGTGGGGCTGCTGCGTGTCCGCCGGGGCCGGGCGAGCCACGAAGTGGAACAGGATGCCGCCCAGCTGCTCGGCGCCGTCGCGCCTGCCCTGCGCGCGGGCCTGCCGCCCGCCCGTGCCGTCGAGATCGCGCTGGCCACGGGCTCGGGCGCCCGGCTCGCGACGCTGCGCCCGACACGCGAGCCGGCCGAGAGGTCGACGCAGCTGCCTCCCGGCCGCGAATCGCTCGCGGAGGTCTGGGCGGGGTGGGCCGCCGCCACGGACTCACAAGCCCTGTCCTTCGTGGCCGCCGCCTGGCGGCTCTCGGAGACGACCGGTGCTCCGCTCGTCGAGGCGGTCGAACGAGCCGGCGCCGAGCTGCGGGCCGCGGCCTCGCGGCGCCGGCGGGTGGCTGCGGCGGTGGCAGGGCCCCGCGCCACCGTCGCGGTGCTCACGGCGCTGCCGGCGGCCGGGCCACTGTTCGGCATCGCGGCCGGGGTGGGGCCGGTCGAGCTCTATCTGGGGTCCGTGGCGGCGACGGGGTGTTCCGCGGCCGGCGTCGTGCTGCTCGTCGTGGGCCGCTGGTGGTGCCGACGGCTCGTGCGGTCCGCCCTGGGCCTCCCATGAGCGCCGCCCTGCAGGCGGTCGCCAGGCAGCTCTCGGGGGCCTCGGCCGGGCTGCTCGTCGCACTCCTCGTCGCAGCGGCGGTGCTGCTCCTGCCCCGACGCGCCGGCTCTGTCCGCCCGCCGGCGACGGGGTCGCACGGGCCCCCTGACGGCACTCTGGCGACTGCTGCCGCCGCCTCGGACGCTGCAGACGCCTCCGCGCGGACGGTCCGGCGGCGGGCGGTCCCACGGCGGCCGGTCCGGCGACGTGGCGCCCCGACGCCCGCCGGGCGCGGTGACCGGGTGTCCGTCGACGACGTCATGGCGGCCATGGTGCTGCTCGCCCTGGCCTACCGTTCGGGGCTGCCGACCAGCGCCGTCCTGGAGCGGGTGGCCGACCAGGTGCCCGGACACGGTGGCGCCGACCTGCGGCAGGTGTCGGCAGCGGTCCTCTGGGGAGCCTCCGAGGCGGAGGCATGGGCTTCGGTGGACGACCGGTGGGCGCCCGCCGCCGCGGCGATCTCCCTCGCCCACGTCGCCGGGCTGCCGCCCGGGCCCCTGCTCCTGCGTGCCGCGGATGACGCACGGTCGGCGCAGCTGGAGCAGGTGGAGGTGGCTGCGGCCCGAGTCGGCGTGCGGCTGGTCCTGCCGCTGGGGCTCGTCCTGTTGCCGGCCTTCTGCCTCACCACGGTGGCGCCGCTGGTCCTGGCGTTGGCCGTTCGCATCGTCACCGGCCGTTGAGCCTCCCGCGGGACCGTCCCGCGGGTGAGGAAGAAGGGAGCGCTCATGAGAGCGAGGCTGCGCATGCTGGTTCGGCGAGGACGGGAGGCGGGAATGACGACGGCCGAGTATGCCGTGGGCATCATGGCCGCCTGCACGTTCGCGCTCGTCCTCCTCGGGGTGGTCAGGTCCGGGGCGGTCAGGAGTGCGCTGGGCGCCATCGTGCAGCGCGCGTTGGGGCTCGCCGGGTGAGGGGTTGCGCGCCACGCAGGAGAGCGGGGGCGCGGCGCGAAGCCGGGATGGTGACGGCCGAGCTGGCCGTCGCCCTTCCGGGGCTCGTCCTGATGCTGGCCCTGTGCCTGGCCGGGCTCGTCGCCGCGGCGGACCAGCTTCGGTGTCTCGACGCCGCCCGTCTCGCCAGTCGTGCCGCGGCTCGTGGCGACGCTCCGGCGGTCGTGCGCGGGCTGGCCCTGCGGGCGGCGCCGCCGGGGGCCTCCGTGGCGGTCAACCGCCGGGGCCACGACGCGCACGTCGAGGTGCGTGCGGTCACCGGAGGATGGGGCGGGGTCGTGCCGCTGTGGCGGCTCGGCGCGGAGGCCTCGACGCCGGTCGAGGACGGCGTGGCCACGCCGTGAGCACGGGGTCGTGGCACGCGGGCGCTCTTGGACGGCCGGACTGCGCGGTGAGGCGCTGGTCCGGCTGCCGCCGGGTGCGAGCGGCCCGGCACGCAGGCCGGGCAGGAGCTGGCCCGTTCGGCGGTGACGCGGGCAGCGCGACCGTGGTGGTGCTGGGCCTGGCGCTCGCGGTCCTCGTCGTCACGCTCGGTCTCCTGGCTCTCGGCGGCGCGGTCGCCGCCAGCCACCGGGCCCGCATCGCGGCGGACCTGGGCGCTCTGGCCGCGGCGTCATCCGCCGAGTCCGGCGGCGCCTCTCCGTGTGGCCGGGCGGACGCTGTCGTCCGGGCCAACGGGGCGCGGCTCACGGGCTGCCGGGTCGTGCGGTCGCAGGCGGACGTGACGGTGCAGACCTTCGTCCCCGGCTGGGGTGGGGCCGCGGTGGCCCGCGCCCGAGCCGGACCCGTCGATCCCTGAACCGGGAGCGCTGGGCGGCGCGGGAGACGAAGCGTCACCGGTTGCGCCACGCGTCGGGTGCCGACGCCAGCCGGGCGACCCGGGCCGGTAGCTTCCCGCGGCGCAGGTCGGCGAGCGTCGTGCCGTCCAGGACCTCGCGCAGGCTGGCACGCACGGCGACCCACAGGGTGGACAGGTGGGCGGCGGCGCCCTCGTAGGTCGTGTCGTGCGGACGTAGGCCGCGCACCTCCGCGAGCGGCCCGTCGACGGCGCGGAAGACGTCGCCGACGGAGATCTCCGACTGGGGTCGGGCGAGGGAGTAGCCGCCGCGCGCGCCACGGGTGCTCGTGACGAGCTTGGCCCTGCGCAGGTCGGCGACGATGGCCTCGAGGAACTTGCGGGGCAGGTCCTGTCGGGTCGCGAGCGTCTCCACACTGACCGGGCCGTCGCCGGCGCTCTCGGCCTCGGCGAGCATGAGCATGGCGCGGACGGCGTAGTCGGTGCGTGCGGAGATGTCCACACGGTGCATTGTGGTGCACCGGCGCGGGCGCCGCAGATCGTCATCCGGGGCTGGCGGTCGAGGCCTCGAGCACGCGGGCGCTGCCGTGTGCCCGAGCGGTCACCGTGTCTCCCGCACGCAGCTGCAAAGCCGCCGCTTCACGGCGCGTGAGCTGGGCCGCGAAGCGCTCGCCGGAGGCGGTCCGCAGGTCCACGCGCACCTCGAAGCCGAGACGCGCGACCCGCTCCACGACCGCCGGAACCGTCCCGTGCGGCAGGCGGACGGCCCCCGCGGCCCCGGCGGCGGCGAACTCCCGGGGATCGAGGGACTCGAGCACGATGTCGTGCGGTCGCACGAGCTGCGCACCGAGCCGCGCCACGGACCCGAGGAAGCTCATGACGAAGTCGCTGGCCGGACGGTCATAGAGCGACTGAGGGTCACCCACCTGCTCGATCCGGCCGTGGTTGAGCACCGCGATGCGGTCTGCGACGTCGAGCGCCTCCTCCTGGTCGTGGGTCACGAGGACGGTCGTGACGTGCACCTCGTCGTGCAGTCGCCGCAGCCACGTGCGCAGGTCGGTCCGGACCTTGGCGTCGAGCGCCCCGAACGGCTCGTCGAGCAGCAGCACCTGCGGGTCGACGGCCAGTGCCCGGGCGAGCGCCATGCGCTGTCGCTGGCCTCCGGACAGCTGGGCGGGATACCGGTGCTGGAATCCCTCCAGGCCGACCACCTCGAGCAGCTCGTCCACGCGGGAGCGGATCTCTGCCTTGGGCCGCTTGCGGATCGTCAGCCCGAAGGCGACGTTGTCGCGAACCGTCATGTGCTTGAAGGCGGCATAGTGCTGGAACACGAAGCCGATCCCGCGCTCCTGCGGCGGGGCGTGGGTGACGTCGACGCCGGCGATCGACACCGTCCCCCGGTCGAGGCTCTCGAGCCCGGCGATGGCTCGTAGGAGGGTGGACTTGCCCGACCCGCTCGGCCCCAGCAGCGCGGTGAGGGAGCCGCTGGGGATGTCCAGGCTCACGTTGTCGAGGGCGGCGAAGCTGCCGTAGCTCTTGAAGGCCTGCGTCACGGTGATCATCGGGATGTCCGCTTTCGGTCGAGGACGGTCATGAAGAGCAGCGTCACGAGCGCGAGGCCCATGAGCAGCGTCGCGGCGCCGTAGGCGCCGTAGGTGTTGTGGTCGTCGATGTACCGCGAGTGCACGAGCAGCGTCAGCGTCTGCGAGACGCCGGGGAAGCCGGACGACACCATGATCACCGCCCCGAACTCGCCCAGGGCGCGCGCCACGGTGAGGACGACGCCGTAGGTCAGGCCCCACCGGATGGAGGGCAGGGTGATCCTCCAGAACGTCTGGCCACGGGTGGCGCCGAGGGTGGCGGCTGCCTGCTCCTGGTCGGTCCCGACCTCGTGGAGGACGGGCTCGACCTCTCGGACGACGAAGGGCAGGGTCACGAAGATCGTCGCGAGCACCATGCCGGGAAGGCCGAAGATGACCTTGAGGCCGGCCCGGTCGAGCGCCCCGAACCACCCGTGCGCCCCCCAGAGCAGGATGAGCGAGACCCCCACGACGATGGGGGAGATGGCGAAGGGCAGGTCCACGACCGCCTGGAGGAGCCCTCGTCCGCGGAACCGGCCGCGGACCAGCGCGTGCGCGATGACCACGCCGAAGACGACGTTGACCGGCACGACGACGGCGACGATGAGCAGCGACAGGTTGAGGGCGGAGATGGCTGCCGGGGTGCTGATCGAGGCGAGGAAGGCGGGTATGCCGCGCTCGAAGGTCCGCCAGAGGATGGCGCCGACCGGGACGGCGAGCAGGACGAACAGGTAGCCGAGGGCCAGCGTCCGCAGGACGAGGCGGCTGCGCCGTGACGTCCTCATGACGACTGCTCCTCGTGGCGCTGGCTGCGACCTGCGACGAGGCGCAGGATGAGCAGCGTGACGAACGCGACTGCCATCAGCGCCACCGACACGGCCGCCGCGTTGACAGGCCGGTCGATCTCGATCTGCTGCTGGATGTACTGGGACACCATCTGCGTCTCCCGGGGGACGTTGCCGCCGATGAGGACGACGGAGCCGTACTCACCGACGGCGCGCGCGAAGGCCAGGCCGGTCCCGCTGAGGATCGCCGGAGCGAGCGTGGGCAGCACCACGCGACGGAAGGTGACGGCGTTCGAGGCGCCCAGCGAGGCCGCCGCCTCCTCCACCTCGCGCTCGGTCTCCATGAGAACCGGCTGGACGGACCGCACCACGAACGGCAGGGTGACGAACGCCAGTGCGACGACCAACCCCCAACGAGTTGCGTTGAGGTGCAAGCCGATCGGACTGCTCGGACCGTAGAGCGAGAGCATCACGATGCTCGCGACGATGGTGGGCAGCGCGAACGGCAGGTCGATGAGGGCGTTGACCACCCGCTTCCCGCGGAAGTCGTCCCGCACGAGGACCCACGCGAGGAGCGTCCCCGACACCGCGCTGAGCAGCGCCACGCCCGCCGAGACGAGGAGTGTGACCTGGAGCGCCGCCAGCGCGCTCGGTGCCGTCACGGCGGCGACGAAGCCGGAGAGCCCCTCCTCGAACGACGTCACCGTGAGCGCCGCCAGCGGGAGCAGGACGATGACACTGAGCCAGAGGGTGACCAGCCCGACCCCGAGACCGCCCGTATGCCGTGGCGCGCGGCGCCGCGTCGCCCGGCGGGAGCGCCGAGGCGAACCGCCCCAGGGCCGGCCGACGTCACGTTGCGCGCGGCGCATCGGGACGACCGTGTCGTCCGCCGCCGCAGCCAACGTGGCGGCCGTGAGCCATGTGGTCATTTCGTGGCCTCCTCGTAGATCTTCGCGATGGCGCCGACGTCCTTCTTGAACAGCTTGTCGTTGACGGTGCTCCACCCGCCGAGGTCCTTGATCGTCCACAGCTTCGCCGGCTCGGGGAAGCTCGTCGCGAACTTCGTTGCGACGGTGGCGTCGACAGGCCGGAAGCCGGCCTCCGCGATGAGCGTCTGCGCCTCCGTCGTGTAGAGGAACGCGTTGAACGCCTTGGCCTTCTCGAGGTTCTTGCTCGTCTTGAGGACGGCGGCGGGGTTCTCGATCTTGAAGGTCGTCGGCGGGGTCACATGCTGCACCGGGTCGTTGTTGCGCTCGGCGAAGATGGCCTCGTTCTCATAGCTGAGCAGGGCGTCCCCGGAGCCCTGCAGGAACGCCTCGGTCGCCTCGCGCCCCGACTTCGGCTGGATCTTGACGTGCTCGCCGACGAGCTTGGACACGTAGGCGAGCCCGGCGGCGGGGTTCGTTCCCCCAGCGCTCTTGGCGGCATACGGCGCGAGCAGGTTCCACTTGGCCGAGCCGGAGGAGAACGGGTTGGGCGTGACGACCTCGACCCCAGGCGCAAGGAGGTCGTCCCAGTCCGTGATGTGCTTCGGGTTGCCCTTGCGCACCACGATGGTGACGACGGAGCCAAAGGGAATCCCTTTGTGCTCGTTGGCGTTCCAGGTGGCGTCGATGAGCCCCGCGTCCACGAGCTTGGTGACGTCCGGTTCGACGGAGAAGTTGACCAGGTCGGCGGCAGCCCCGGCCTCCACCTTGCGGCTCTGGTCGCCGGACGGCCCGTAGGACTGCTGGAAGGACACGCCGGCACCGTCGGCGGTCTTGGCGAAGGCGGGAATCAGCTTGTCGAAGGCCACCTTCGGCACGGCATACGCGTAGAGGCTCAGGGTGGTGGTCGACGCGGCGCTCGGCTGGGCGCCGTTGGCAGCCACGGCGTCGCTCGATCCACCCGCGCAGGCGGACAGGCCCAGCGCCGTGACGGCGGCGGTCGTGACGAGGGACGCTGCGAGGAGCGGACGGGGCATGGTGATTCCTCGGGATTCGGGCGCGCTGCGCCGGACGGTGAGTCTTCCTACAACTTCAGTGGGAATTAGTTACCTACCGTAGCGATAGGAATTGCTGATGTCCTCGTTTTCCAGAATCCGGACCCCGGTCCCCGCCGGCAGTGACCTAGCGCGCCTCGTCCGCGTGCCGCAGCGTCACGTCGAGCAGCGCCACGCTGCCTCTCTTGTCCAGCGGCTCGTTGCCGTTGCCGCACTTCGGTGACTGGATGCAGGCCGGGCAGCCGGTCGCGCACACGCACGAGGCGATGGCCTCGCGGGTGGCGCGCAGCCACGTCGTGGCCCGCCGGAACCCCCGCTCGGCGAAGCCGGCCCCGCCCGGGTGCCCGTCGTAGATGAGGATCGTGGGCAGTCCGGTGTCCGGGTGTCGGTCGGTCGACACCCCGCCGATGTCCCAGCGGTCGGCGGTGGCGAAGAGGGGCAGCATCCCGATGGCGGCGTGCTCGGCGGCGTGCGCCGCGCCCGGGATCGCCGCCGCGTCGATGCCCGCGGCCCCGAGCAGCTCCGAGGGCAGCGTCCACCACATCGCCTTCGTGTCGAGCGACCGTGACGGCAGGTCCAGCGGATGCTCCCCGAGCACCTCGCCGCCGGGCAGCCGGCGCAGGAACGAGACGACCTGGTGGCGCACGGTCACGTGGCCGAAGGAGCACCGCAGCGGACCCCAGTCGTGGTGCTCGAGCTCGCCGACGATGTCGAAGTCGCTCACGGACTGGGCCTGGGTGGTCCAGCCGGGGTCGCCGCGCACGGCGAACGCCGCGTGGTCCTCGAGGTCGAGCTTCGTGACGACCCACGTCTGGCCCTGGTGCACGTGCACCGCGCCGGGGTGCACCTGGGAGTGCGCGGCATCCCCGTCGACGGTGCCGATGACCCGGCCCGTGCGCGACTCGACGATCCGCACCGGCTCCCCGACGCCGCGGAGGGACAGGTGGTCGGCCGGCCGGTCGTCGCGGGCCCAGAACCAGCCGCGGGGGCGTCGCCGCAGGATGCCGCGGGTCACCAGCGCGTCGAGCAGCCCGGCGGTCTGTGGCCCGAAGATCGCGAAGTCGTCCTCGGTGAGCGGCAGCTCGGCAGCGGCGGCGGCGAGATGCGGTGCGAGGACGTGCGGGTTGTCGGGGTCGACGACGGTGGCCTCCACCCCCCGGCCGAAGATCGCCTCGGGGTGGTGCACGACATACGTGTCGAGCGGGTCGTCGGCGGCCACGAGGACCGCGAGCGACCGCCGCCCGGAGCGACCGGCGCGACCCGCCTGCTGCCACAGGGAGGCGAGGGTGCCCGGCCAGCCCGCGAGCAGCACGGCGTCGAGACCGCTGACGTCGATGCCGAGCTCGAGCGCGTTGGTGGCCGAGAGCCCGCGCAGGCGCCGGGTGCGCAGGTCCCGCTCGAGCTCGCGCCGCTCCTCGGGGAGGTAGCCGCCCCGGTATGCCGCGACCAGGTGCTCGTCGCTGCCGGGCAGCCGGTCGCGGGCGATCCGGGCCACCACCTCGACCGCGGCCCGGGATCGGGCGAACGCCACCGTCTGCACGTCCTCGCGCACGCAGGCCGCGAGGAGCTCGCCTGTCTCGGTGAGGGTGCTCACCCGCTTCGGCTGCCCGTCGGGCCCGCCCACGAGCGGCGGCTCCCACAGCGCGAAGGTCATCGCCGCTCGGGGGGAGCCGTCCTCGGTGACCGGGCTCACCGGCATACCGAGGAGCTTGGAGGCGTGCTCCTCGGGGTCCGCCACCGTCGCCGAGGCGAAGACGAAGGTCGGCGACGCCCGGTAGCGCCCGGCGACCCGCCGGAGGCGCCGCAGCACTGCGGCCAGATGTGCGCCGAAGACGCCCTTGTAGACGTGGCACTCGTCGACGACGACGTAGCGCAGCGCCCGGAGGAACGGCGCCCACCGCTCGTGGCCCGGCAGGAGGGAGTGGTGCAGCAGGTCGGGGTTCGTCAGGACGAGGTTGGCGTGCTCGCGGATCCAGCGACGCTCGTCACCGGGGGTGTCGCCGTCGTAGGTCGCCGCGCGCACTCCGGGCAGGGCGAGCGCGCCGACGCGGCTCAGCTGGTCCGCGGCGAGGGCCTTCGTCGGCGACACGTAGAGGGCGGTGGCCCCGCGCCCGCTCGGCGCCAAGGAGCCGGAGACCAGGTCGCTGAGGACGGGCAGGAGGTAACCGAGGCTCTTGCCCGAGGCGGTCCCCGTCGAGACGACGACGTGCCGGCCCGCGTGGGCCAGGTGCGCCACCTCGGCCTGGTGGCTCCACGGCTGCGTGACCCCCGCCCCGGCGAGGGCCCCGAGCACGGTCGGCTCCACCCATGACGGCCAGGTGCCGGTGCGGCCGGACCGGGCCGGCACCTCGTGGACGTGGAGCAGCCGCTCGGGCGCGTCCCCTGCCAGGGCTCGCAGCAGTCGGGCCGGGTCCGGGCCCCCGGCCGCATCGTCGAGGCCCGCACGGGGTACCCCGGGCGGGTGCGACGCGGAGCCGGCAAATGTGGACATGGTGGAGCAACGGTATGCCGTCACGGTAGCGTGGCCGGTGCGCGGGGCAGCGTACCCGTCCCAGGCGTCGCAGGGGCGCTGACAGATCAGGAAGGTGATGGTGTCACACGTGGAGTCGTCGACCACCCGTGCCGACCACGGCGAGCGGACCGTCGTCCATCTCGAAGGGGAGATCGACGTCTACACGGCCCCCCGGGTCCGGGACAAGCTCGACGAGCAGATCCGGGAGGGGCGCACGGACCTCGTCGTCGACCTCACCGACGTGACGTTCATCGACTCCACCGGCCTTGGGGTCCTCGTCGGCCGGCTCAAGCACATCCGCCTGCTCGGCGGGTCGCTGCGCCTCGTGGGCAGCGACGACCGCGTGCTCAAGGTCTTCTCCATCACCGGCCTCGACAAGGTCTTCGAGATCTACCCCACCCTCGAGGACGCGCTGGGAGCGCCGGGCGCCGCCTCGTCGTGACGACCCCGGTCGTCCATCCCGTCCTGCTCGAGCGACTCCGCTCCGACCTGCGGGCGGGCCGCTTCACCGTGGACGGGGTCGCCGAGCGCCTCGGTCCCGTCGCGTCCGCCGCGCTGCACCGGGAGCACCCGCTGCCGGCCGTCCTGCGCACGGAGGCGGCCACGGACCCGTGTGGCGTCCTCGTCCGGCTCTTCACCCTCGGCCGGGACGTCACCGAGGCCCAGCTGACGGGGGCCCTGCCCTCGCTCGGCGCCCGCGGCGCGGTCGCCCTCGGCCTCGTGGCTGCCGTGGCCGACGGCCCGGGCCCGCCCGCGGGTGAGCCGCTGCTGCGGGCGCGGTGCGACCTGCGGCCGTATGCCGACGAGGCCTCGGACTGGTGGGTGGCCTCCGACCTGTCCGAGGCGGCGACCCGGGCGCCGCTGCCGCCGGACCACGTGCTCGGCATCGGTCCTGCCTCGACCACCCTCGCCTCGTGGACGATCCGGCGACCGGTGGCGCGAGCGCTCGACCTCGGCACCGGCTGCGGCGTCCAGGCCCTGCACCTGGCGGACCACGCCGACACGGTGACGGCGACTGACGTCTCGACCCGCGCCCTGGCGTATGCCGCCTTCACGGCCGCGCTCAACGGGGTGACGCTGGAGCTGCTCTCCGGCGACCTGCTCGAGCCGGTGGCGGGGCGCCGCTTCGACCTCGTCGTGAGCAACCCGCCCTTCGTCATCAGCCCGCGCGGCGCGGCGACGCCGCGCTACGAGTACCGCGACGGCGGCCGCCGCGGCGACGAGCTCGTCCGCTCCCTCGTGCGCGAGGTCGGGCACGTGCTGCGGCCGGGCGGCGTGGCGCAGTTCCTCGGCAACTGGGAGGTGCCCCGCGGCCGCTCATGGCGTGACGTGTGGGCCGGCTGGCTCGACGGGGTCGGCCTCGACGCGTGGGTCATCCAGCGCGACAGCCAGGACCCGGCCGAGTATGCCGAGCTGTGGGCCCGCGACGGCGGTGCCCTTCCCGGGACGGCCGCGCACGACGCCATGTATGCCGCGTGGCTGGACGACTTCGCCTCGCGGGACGTCGAGGCCATCGGCTTCGGGGTGGTGACCCTCCAGCGCCCCATCGGCGAGCGGCAGCCGTGGCGGGACCTCGCCGAGGCGCCCGGTCCCGTGGCGAGCCCGATGGGCCCGACCCTGGATGTGGGTCTGAGGGCCCGGACCTGGCTCGCGGAGCACACCGACGACGAGCTGCTCGACGTCGCGTGGCGGTGCGCGCCCGATGTCACCGAGGAGCGGCACTACCGGCCCGGCAGCGAGGACCCCAGCGTCATCGTCGTGCGGCAGGGCGGCGGGCTGGGACGGTCGGTGCGCGCCAGCACGCTGCTCGCGGCATACGTCGGGGTGGCCGACGGCGAGCTCGCCGCACGGGCCGCGCTCGACGCCATCGCCGCGGTGCTCGGGCTCGACGCCGGGGCGGTGCGCGCGGAGCTGCTCCCCACCGTCCGTGACCTCGTGGCCGACGGCCTGCTCGTGCGCGACGGGACGTAGCTCGCGCTGCGCCGTCAGCGAAATGGGATCGAATCCGGCGGCCCCGAGGAGTGAGACTGAGCCAGCCTCGAGGGAAAGGGCACGGCATGCTTCTCCGACTGCTCCGCGACCAGTTGCGGCCCTACCGCCGCGAGGCCGCGCTCATCGTGGCACTCCAGCTCGTGAGCACGATGGCGTCGCTCTATCTGCCGAGCCTCAACGGCGAGATCATCGACCACGGGGTGACGCGGGGGGACACGGGCTACATCGTGAGCCACGGCGGCGTCATGCTCACCGTGAGCCTCGCGCAGATCGCCGCGTCCGTCGCCGCGACCTACCTCGCGGCGAAGGTGGCGATGGCCTTCGGCCGGGACGTGCGCGCCCGCGTCTTCCACACCGTGGGCCAGTTCTCGGCCCAGGAGGTGTCGACCTTCGGGGCACCGACCCTCATCTCACGCAGCACGAACGACGTCACCCAGGTGCAGATGGTCCTCTTCATGGGCTTCGCCATGCTCGTGTCGACACCCATCATGATGGTCGGCGGCATCGTCATGGCGCTGCGCGAGGACGTCGGCCTGTCCTGGCTCGTGGCCGTCGCCGTGCCGCTGCTCGGCCTCTGCGTCGGGCTCGTCATCGCCCGGATGATCCCGCAGTTCCAGCTCATGCAGACCTCCCTCGACAGCGTCAACCGGGTCCTGCGGGAGCAGATCACGGGCATCCGCGTCGTGCGGGCCTTCGTCCGCGAGCGGCACGAGGAGGCCCGGTTCGCCGAGGCCAACCGCTCGCTCACCCGGGCGGGTCTGGCCGTGGGCCGGCTGATGGCCCTGATCTTCCCGATCGTCATGCTCATCTTCAACGTGTCCACGGTCGCGGTCATGTGGTTCGGCGCGCACCGGATCGCCGAGGGCCGGATGCAGATCGGGGCGATGATGGCCTTCCTCGCCTACCTCGTCCAGATCCTCATCGCGGTCATGATGGCCACCTTCATGTCGACGATGGTTCCTCGCGCCGCCGTCTCCGCCAGGCGCATCGAGCAGGTGCTCGGCACCGAGTCCTCGGTCGTCGAGTCACCGTCGCCGGTGCGGCTGCCTGACGGCCCGGCTGCGATCGAGTTCGTCGGCGTCGACTTCCACTACCCCGGCGCCGCGCAGGCGGTGCTCCACGACGTCACCTTCACGGCGCTCCCCGGCCGGACCACGGCGATCGTCGGCTCCACGGGCTCGGGCAAGACGACGCTGCTCAGCCTCGTCCCGCGTCTCTTCGACGGCACCGGCGGGTCGGTCCGGATCTGCGGCGAGGACGTGCGCGACGTCGAGCTCGAGGCGCTGTGGGGCCGGATCGGGCTGGTGCCGCAGAAGCCCTACCTGTTCTCGGGCACGGTCGCGTCCAACCTGCGTTACGGCAACCCGCACGCGACCGACGAGGAGCTGTGGGACGCGCTGCGGATCGCGCAGGCCAGTGGCTTCGTCGCGGCGATGGAGGGCGGCCTCGACGCGTCGATCGCCCAGGGCGGCACGAACGTGTCAGGGGGGCAGCGGCAGCGCCTCGCGATCGCCCGCGCCATCGTCAAGCGGCCCGACGTCTACCTCTTCGACGACTCGTTCTCCGCGCTCGACCTCGCCACGGACGCGCGGTTGCGGCGCGAGCTGCGGCCGGCGACGGCATACGCCACCGTCATCGTCGTCGCCCAGCGCGTCTCGACGATCATCGACGCCGACCACGTCGTCGTCCTCGACGACGGACGCATCGTCGGGCAGGGCACGCACGACGAGCTGCTCGACTCGTGCCGCACGTACCGCGAGATCGTCGAGTCCCAGCGCGGCGTGGAGGAGGCGGCCTGATGGCGGAGGGCGTCAAGACCGCGGAGGAGAAGGCGGCCGAGGCCCGGCGCGGACCCGCGCGGCGCGGGGGGCCGCCGCACCTGCAGATCGGGCAGCCGGCGGAGAAGTCGCTGAACTTCGGGCCCTCCGCCAAACGGCTCCTCGGGCTGCTGCGCCCGGACCGCGGCCGCATGGTCGTCGTCGTCGTCCTCGCGGTCCTCAGCGTCGCGCTGTCCTCCATCGGACCGAAGGTCCTCGGCCGGGCCACCGACCTCGTGTTCGCCGGCTTCCTCGGCTCCCGTATGCCGTCCGGCGTGACCAAGGAGCAGGCGGTCGCGGCGGCCCGCGCCCAGGGCAACGCGTCGATGGCCGACCTGCTCTCGGCCGTCGACTTCGTCCCGGGCCAGGGCATCGACTTCGACGCCGTGGGCAGGGTGCTGCTCCTCGTCATCGCCCTGTTCGTCGTCGCGTCGCTGCTCATGTGGCTGCAGGGGTGGATCCTGCAAGGCGTCGTGCAGCGGACGATGTACGGCCTGCGAGCGGACGTCGAGGCCAAGCTCGGCCGGCTCCCGCTGCCCTACTTCGACCGGCAGCCGCGCGGCGAGCTGCTGAGCCGGGTGACCAACGACATCGACAACATCTCGACGTCGCTGCAGCAGACGCTCTCGCAGCTGCTCACGTCGCTGCTCACGGTCGTCGCGGTGCTCGGCATCATGTTCTGGATCTCGTGGGTGCTCGCGCTCATCGCGCTCGTCACGGTGCCGTTGTCGGTGGTCGTCACGGGGGCCATCGCCAGGCGCAGCCAGAGGCTCTTCGTCCAGCAGTGGCGCAACACCGGCGAGCTGGGCGCCATCATCGAGGAGTCCTTCACCGGGCACGGGATCGTCAAGGTCTACGGCCGGCAGAAGGAGTCGGAGGCGGCCTTCCGGGCCAAGAACGACGAGCTCTTCGGAGCGGCCTTCGGTGCGCAGTTCGTCAGCGGCATCATCATGCCGACGATGTTCTTCCTCGGGAACCTCAACTACGTCGCCATCGCGGTCGTCGGCGGGCTCCGGGTGGCGTCGGGCACGATGAGCCTCGGTGACGTGCAGGCGTTCATCCAGTACTCGCGGCAGTTCACACAGCCGCTGACGCAGGTGGCCTCGATGGCCAACGTCCTGCAGTCCGGTGTCGCCTCCGCGGAGCGGGTCTTCGACTTGCTCGACACGCCCGAGCAGGAACCCGACGCCGCGGCCCCCGCCGTCCTCGACAACCCGCACGGGCGGGTGGCCTTCGAGCACGTCTCCTTCTCCTACTCGCCGGACCGGCCGCTCATCGAGGATCTCAACCTCGAGGTCAGCCCTGGACAGACGGTCGCCATCGTCGGCCCGACGGGCGCGGGCAAGACGACGCTGGTCAATCTCATCCTCCGGTTCTACGAGCTCGACGCGGGGCGGATCACGCTGGACGGCATCGACATCCGCGACCTGACCAGGCACGACCTACGTTCGCGGATCGGCATGGTCCTGCAGGACACGTGGCTCTTCGGCGGGACGATCCACGACAACATCGCCTACGGCCGCCCGGAGGCCTCGGACGCCGAGGTGCTGGCCGCGGCGCAGGCCACCTACGTCGACCGCTTCGTGCACTCCCTCCCCGACGGCTACGACACGGTGCTCGACGACGAGGCGTCCAACATCTCGGCCGGCGAGAAGCAGCTCGTGACCATCGCGCGCGCGTTTCTCTCCGACCCCGCGCTGCTCATCCTCGACGAGGCCACGAGTTCCGTCGACACCCGGACCGAGCTGCTCGTCCAGCGCGCCATGGCGGCCCTGCGCTCCGACCGCACGAGCTTCGTCATCGCGCACCGGCTCTCCACCATCCGGGACGCCCATCTCATCCTCGTGATGGAGGACGGGCGCATCGTCGAGCAGGGCTCGCACGACGAGCTGTTGGCGCACGACGGCGCGTATGCCCGGCTGTATGCCGCCCAGTTCGCTGGTGCGGCGTCGGCCGATGAGCCCGCCCCGTCGGCCTGAGGCGCTGGGGCGGCAAGCCGCACGGCACCGCCCCTCGTCCCCCGCCCCTCCTGCGTCACTGTTGCAGAAAGTGGAGCAGTGACGTGGGCGGGGCTCGGTTGGGGGGCGAGGCGTCCCAGCCTCAGCCAGCCCACGCCGGCCCAGCCCCTGGCCGACGTCAGTCGATGCGCGCCTGCTCGAGCCGCGCGAGCACCTCGTCGACCGTCTGTTCAGGGGTGTGCTTCGAGCTGTCCAGCCACAGCCCGATGTGTGGCGTCTCCGTGCGGACCCGGTGGTCGAAGTCACGGATCGACCAGTTGTCGCCGTAGCCCTTCTTGACGCGCTCGGACTCCCGACGCATGACGACCGACACCTCCGGCGCGAGCATGACGAGGCTGAGCGGTCGGTAGGGGATCTGGGCGAGGAACGGCTCGAGGCTCCGACCGACGAACAGGTCCTGCACGACGACGGTGAAGCCGGCCTCCGCGTAGAGGTGGGCCGCATGGGCAGCGATGGTGTGGCGCAGGGCGAGCTGCCGCTCGGCCTCGGGGTCGCCGTGCGGCGTCATGTCGACGCGGCCGCTGACGACCATGCGCCGGAACTCGTCGCCGCGCAGGTGGACGCCCCGCGTGAAGCGCTCGGCGAGCAGCTGGGAGACGGTGGACTTGCCGGCGGCCATGACGCCGGTGACGACGATGACCTGGGGAATGTCGACGGTGGCCGGGAGGGGGAACCGTGCGGTCACGTGCCCACCCTATGGCCGCCGATGGCCGGTGCGGCTCACTCGTGTGCCGTGACCTCGTCCGGCGTCGCCTCGCGCACGACGACGCGCGTCCAGGCCCCGACGTAGAGCCGGTCGTCGTCATCGAGCTCGGTCCGCGGCCCGACCGCGATGGGCTTCTCCGGCAGGGGTCCGGACGCGGGGCCCACAAAGGTGCCGTTGGACGAGCCGAGGTCCTCGACGAACCACCGCGACCCGTCGGTCGTCAGCTGCGCGTGGCGGCGGCTGACGCCCGGGTCGCTCGACAGGTCGATCTCGGGATGGGTGTTGCGGCTCACCGAGACCCGGCCGAGCAGCACGCTCCGGCGCCGCAGCGGCACGATGGTGGGCAGCCCCGGGGACGGGCACGGGTCCTCGGCCTGCTGGGTCTGGTACCAGTCGGGGTCGACCCACACCTCGGCGACCCAGGCCACGTCGCCGGGCGATCCGGACCCGCTCTGGGTGGGGGTGCCGGGCGCCGCGCCCGCGCCCGGCTGCGCCGCGCCCGGCTGCGCCGCGCCCGCGGCGGGCTGCCCGGGGTCCGCGGCACCGGTCGAAGCGGAGAGGCCGCGAGGCATGGCGCCGGTCGTGAAGTCGTAGCCGCACGCCTCACAGAAGAGCGCGCCCTCCGGGTTGCCGGTGGCGCAGTTGGGGCACTCGAGCGCGGTCGACTCCGGCGGCGGACCGGCCGGCGCGGCGGGCGCCGGAGCGCTGGGAAAGGGGTCGATGGTCAGGGACGAGGGCGTCTCACCAGACAGTGTCCCACCGGACGCGGCTGCCCGCCCCGGCGTGGCCTCCCCGCCCGCGCCCGTCTCGGCACCCGAGGCGGCCGCGGTTATCGGCGTGCCGCATACGTCGCAGTAGTCGTCGGCCGCCGACGGGTGGCCGTTGGGGCAGACCGAGCTCATCGGCGCACCCGGCTCGTCTTCGTCGAGGCCGTGTCGAGGGACATCTCGTCGATCTTCGACGCACCCTTCTTGAGCCGGACGGTGCCAGCGTCGGCGTCGTCGATCTCGACCACCTTGCGCAGGCGCGAGGTCATCTCGTCGTTGCCGGTCGCCGAGGCCAGCTGCACGGCGCGGCCGAGCTTGGACGTCGCGACGTCGTCGCGGCCGGCCGCCTTCGCGGCGAGGCCGTCCTGGATCACCTGCGCCAGCTCGGCCTGCCCGGTGTATGCCGCGACCGCCGGGTCGATCCGGGTCGTCAGCGCGTCGTCGCCCGACCACTTGGCCTTGACGAGGGCCTGCGCCACCGGCTGGCCGTCGACGGCGAGGGAGACCCGCGCGGCCAGCTGCTCCTGCCCGAGGCTGCGGGCGGGCAGGCGCACCGCGACGTGGTAGTCCCGGCTCTCGTCGGCCCACGCCCCGGTGGGGTAGGCGCCGGTGAGGGCGTTGACCGGGGTGCGGCGGCCCGACAGGTCCTCGAGCGTCGGCGAGACCTGCCTGACGAAGAGCAGCTCGGCGCCCTGCGGCACCCACACGCGCAGCTCGGCCGCGGCGACCCCGCGCGCCATCGAGGCGCGCATCATCGTCGCGAACTCCGCGGCCATGTCCTCCGGGCCGGGGATGATGTCCACCGTGCCGAGGAGCGCGGACGCGATGGCGCGGACCTCGTCGACCCGCCACTGGTCACCGACGCCGCGGCAGTCGCACTGGAAGACGCCCATGCAGCTCTGGACGGCCGCCTGCAGCGAGGCGGGGCGCTCGCCCTCGTTGACGCCGTCGGTGAGCAGGATGGCGTGCCGCTTGGTCACGTGCGGCACCGTCTCGAAGATCCGCCGCGCCAGGGTGAGCCACGTGCCCATGGCCGTGCCGCCGTTGGCGCGCAGGCCCTGGACGGCCCGGATCGCCTCCGTGCGTGTCGCGGACGACATGACCGCGAGCGGGCCCTGGTTGCCGTAGGGGTAGACGATCTGGGCGGTGCCGCTGCCGGACACGACGGCGAAGAGGGTGCCGTCGACCATCTCGCTGAGGGCCGCCCGGGCAGCCTGGCCGGCGGCCTCGACCCCGCGCCGGCCCATCGAGCCGGAGGTGTCGATGAGGATCACCTCGGCGGCCGAGCCGGACGTGGCGGCGGGGGCGGTCCCGCCCGCGGAGGCTCCCGTGCTCGTCACCCGGACGATGGCGTGCACGTCGGTGCCGCCGTCGGGCAGGAACTCGTTCTGGAACGCCTCGGCGGTGAAGTCAGCCATGGGCCGGGTCCCCTTCCTGCGGCGCGGTCGCGGCGGCGCCGTCGTCCTGTGCGGTCGATCCTTGCCCAGGCAGTCTGGCCAGGGCAACCGTGATGTTGTCGCGTCCCCCACGCTCGTTGGCGAAGTCGACGAGCGCCTGCGCGAGCACGGTGGGCACGCCGCCCACCCGGGCGGCGGTCTCGTGGACGAGCCCGCGCAGCGCCTCCGAGTCGGAGCAGTAGTTCCACAGCCCGTCCGAGCACACGAGCAACCAGCCCGCCGTGCCCGGCGCGAGGGTGGTCACGTGGGGAGTGAGGTCGGGCGGTGCGTCGCGGCCCAGCCACCGGGTGATCGAGTGGGCCCCCGGCCCGGTCTCGGCCTCGGCGCGGCTGACGCCGGCGAGGATGCGCTCGTTGGCGTAGGAGTCGTCGCGCCCCAGCTGCCGGGCCGGCTCGCTCGTCGCGTCGGGCAGCCAGTAGACGCGGCTGTCCCCGACGTTCCCCGCCACGACGATCCCCCCCTCGACGACCGCCGCCGCGAGGGTGCACGAGGGCGGGTTGGGCACGTCCGTGGTCACCGCTTCGCGGACGGCCGCGTTGGCGGCGGTGACGGCCGAGCCGAGCGCGCGTGCGGCGCCCGCCGCCCAGGCGTCGTGGGTGCCGGCTCCCCGCGGCAGGGGCTGGTCGAGGACCGTCCGCGCGGCCTGGGCCGCGGCCAGCGACGCGATGTGCGAGTCGGTCGCCATCGACACCCCGTCGCACACGACGAGCACGGAGCGCGAGCCGGCAGGTTCGGTGGCGGCGAGCGCCATGGCGTCCTCGTTGCGGGAGTGCCGCCGGCCGATGTCGCACACACCGCCGACCCACGAGGCAGGCCGCTCGGTCCAGTGGTCGCGCGGGTCGGGGGCCGGGGCGCCGCAGTTGTCGCAGTAACCGTCGAGCATCCGGCCCTGCCCGCACACGGGGCACACGTCGCTCCCGGCGCCGGGGCCGCCGACCGCGTCGAGGCCGGAGGGCACGGCGCCGGTCCAGCCGACGTCGAGCGGCGACTCGTCACCGGCCCGCGCCGTCTGCGGGGTCGCGGCGGCGATGACCGGCGTGGCCGGCTCGGTCCGGGTCGCGGCCACGCCGGCGACGAGGCCGGCGCCGCACGCCTCGCAGAACGCCGCACCGGCGTCGTGCGGGGTGCCGCAGGACGGGCAGCGGCCGGCCGGGACGCCTGCGTCGGGACTGGGGATCTGGATCACACCACGCTCCAGGGTCGGACGGAGTTGGCCTCGTCGACGAGCCGCACGCGCTCGTCGGGGTCGGTGCTCGTCCGCGCGAGGTCCCGCAGGGCCGCCTCGAGGCCGACCCGCAGGTTCGGCTCGGTGGCCGGCCGGTCGCCCAGCCGCACCTGCGCGGGACCGGACGTGCGCACGGCGGCGAGGGCGGCCCGGTAGACGGACGCCGTGACCTCGGCCCGTCGGCGGGCCGTCAGGGAGGTGTCCGCGAGGGTGCGCAGCGCCTCGGCGAGGTCGGGCAGCCCGCGGTGGGCCGTGGTGAGCAGCTCGGCCAGGCCGGCCTGCGCGGTGCGGTGGGCGCTCGACTGCGGCGAGACGAGCCGGTATGCCGCGACCGCGCCGTCGACGTCCCCGCGGGCCGCCCGCAGGCGGGCGAGCCCGAAGGCGGCCATGGGCACGTAGGTCGCGTCGGTCCGGGCGCAGGCGACGTAGAGGTGCTCGGCGACCGCGTCGTCTCCGGCCTTCTCGCACGCGTGGGCGAGCGCCAGCTTGGGGGCGAGCTCGCCCGGCACCTGGCCGTAGACGGCGTTGAACGCGGCCTGCGCGGCGGGGGCGTCGGCCCTCTCGAGCGCCGCCAGCCCCTGGATCCACACGGCGCGCCACTCCCAGGGGTCCTTGGCGAGCAGCGTCTGGGCCACGGAGTCGGCCACGCCGGGCTTGCCGGCCTCGAGCGCCGTCCGGGCCGTCTCGAGGAGCACCTCCGTCGACTGCTGCGGCGCCCGGGCGAGCAGCCCGAGCCGCTCGAGCGGGCTGCCGTCCACGGTCTGCAGCCAGCCGGTCTGCGCGTCGTGCGGGTCGCGCCGCAGCGACGGCAGGTTGCGCCAGTCGTCGGGCTCCGTGCCCGGCGTCGGCGCGTCGAAGAGCAGCGAGGACACGGTCGACGTCGCGGCGCCGGCGCCGCGGTCGATGCTCACGACCTCCCGCAGGACACCGACCATCTGCGAGCGCAGCTCGTCCGCGGAGACGAAGCGGTCGTCCCGGTTGGGGGCGCACGCCTTGGCCACGAGCCGGTAGAACGAGTCGTACCGCTGGAAGACGGGGCTCGAGTCCTGCGGCGGCAGGCTGTGCAGGTAGGTCGTCTGGTAGCCGCGGAACTCCATCGTCAGCACGACGAGGGTGCGGCCGATGGTGTAGATGTCCGACGCCACGGACGTGCCGAGCTCGGCCACCTCGGGTGCCTGGTAGCCGACCGTGCCGAAGATGGCCGAGACCTCGTCGTCGACCCGTCGCACCCCGCCGAGGTCGATGAGCTTGACCTCGTCGCCCACCTGGATGATGTTGTCCGGCTTGAAGTCGCAGAAGACGAGCCCGAGGTCGTGCAGGTACTGGAAGGCCGGGAGGATCTCCAGGAGGTAGGCGAGCGCCTGGTCCACCGGCAGCGGGTCGTAGCGGCCGGCCGCCTGCATCCGCTGCTTGAGCAGCGACTTGAGCGAGGTGCCGCCGACGTACTCCATGACGATGTAGCCGGCGTCCTCGTGCGTGACGAAGTTGTAGATCTCGACGATGTTGGGGTGCGAGACCTGCGCGAGGAACCGCTGCTCGGCGATGGCGGCCGCGAGGGCGTCGGGGTCCGCCGAGTTGAGCAGGCCCTTCAGCACGACCCAGCGGTCGGAGACGTTCTTGTCGCGGGCGAGGTAGATCCAGCCCAGGCCGCCGTGGGCCAGGCAGCCGGCGACGGCATACTGCCCGCCGACGAGGTCCCCGGGGCGCAGCTTGGGCTCGAAGGAGAAGGGCTGGCGGCACTTCGGGCAGAAGCCGGTCGTCCGGCCGGGACGGCCCTCGCGACCGCGCCCGACCGGCTCACCGCACTTGGGGCAGAAGCGCTTGTGCTCCGGGACCATGGGGTCGATAAGCAGGGCCTTCTCGGCGTCGATCTCCGGCGCCGGGTGCACCGTGGTGATGCCGCCCCCGAGCCGCGCGGCGCGCAGCCGCTGCGACCCGCCGGTGCGGCGGGTGGCCACGCTCCCGGACTCGCGGGCGCGCCGTGAGCCGAGCGCCGCCGAGGCGAGGTTGCTCGAGGCAGCCGAGCGCGTGGACAGCTCGGGACCGACGCCCGCCACGGCACCGGTCACGCCTCGGGCGGCTGCGGCACCGGGCGCTGCGGCCGATGTCGTGGGCGGTGTGCCACAGACGTCGCAGTAGCCGTCGACGATGTGCCCGCTGCAGCCGGGCTGGCTGCAGGCCACGCCGTCGGGCACGGGCCGCGGCGCGCCGGAGGGCGGGGGCAGGGTCGCGCCGGAAGGCGGGGACAGGCTCGCGCCGGAGGGCGGGGGCAGGGTCGCGCCGGAGGGCGGGGGCAGGGTCGCGCCGCCGTCGCCCGGCAGGCCGCACACGTCGCAGTAGCCGTCGACGACGGTGCCGGTGCAGCCGGGCTGGGCGCAGCGGGTCGTGGTGGTCATCCTCGCTCCTTCCGGCCGGGCCGGCCGGGCCGGCCGCCCGAGCGGCCGATGGCGTCGACGTAGGCCTGGTAGGCCGCGACGAGGGCCCGGGCGCGCGGCACGGGCAGGGGGACCGCCGCGAGCACCTCGTCGAGCCGGCGGCGCAGCTCGGCGAGGTCGGCCGCGGCCTGGTCGGGCACCGCTGTGCCCGCCGCGATCGCGGCCACCGCCCCGGCGAGGCCGACCACCTCGTCGCGCTCAGCCAGCGCGCCGGCATACCGGTCGTGGACGAGGTCGAGCGCGCGCGCCACCCGCTCGACCCGGGCGTCGTATGCCGCGAGCTCCCGGGCGCTCTGCGGCACGGGTCCCAGCGCTCGGACGTTGGGCACCGCGAGGCGAGGCGCCGGCGTGACGGCGGCGAGGCAGGCCTGCTCCAGCGCGCGCACGGCGTCGGCCCGGGCATCGAGCTCCACGAGCCGCCGCTCGGTGCGGACGCGGCTCTTGGCCGTCTCGGCGCGCTCCGCGGCGGCGACGATGAGGTCGCGCTCGAGGACGGCGAGGTCGATCTCGAGCGGACCGAGGAGGCCACCGACGTCCGCACCCCGGCGCGCCCGGTCGACCAGCTCCGTGAGCCGCTTGTCGAGACGGGCCACCGCGACCACCGCCGAGTCACGGTCCTCGCCGGCGGGCACGAGGGGGAGCTGGTCCCGGATCCGCTCGAGCCCGGCCCGGGCGAGCGTGATCCGCTGGCTGGCCTCGGCGGCGCCCGGGGCGAGGGCGGCGCGGGCCTGGAGCGTTCGGGTCAGCGAGTCGAGCAGCCGGCACGCCTCGGGGAGGCTCACGCCGAGCGACCCCCCCGCGGGCAGGTCCGCTGCGCCGCCCGCGTCGAGGCGGCCGTGGATGAGCGCCGACAGGCGCTCGGCCTCGGCCGGTCCGACTCGCCCGCCGTCCCACGTCGTCTCGAGGGCGGCGAGCCGGTCGCTGACCGCCTTCCAGAAGGTCAGCGCGACCGTGAGGTCGGTGGTCACCCCGGCCTGCTCCGTGGGCGTGAGCCGGAGCAGGGCGGCGTCGACGGCGTCGAGGTCCGCGCGCCGCTGGCGCACCCACTCACGCAGGGCGGCGAGGTAGGCCTGGGCCTCGGTCGCCGAGACGGGCACCCCGAGGGCACCGGGCGCGGTCGGCGCGACGACGCCTGCCGCGACGACGCCCGGCGCGACGACGCCCGGCGCGGCGCCGACCGGGGTGTCCGGGGCAGGCGCCGTGGGGCCGGCGGGGGAGGGGAAGGGGATCGCCATCAGCGGCCGTACACCGCCGTCGGTGGAGCAGGCGCCGGGCCGAGGGGGCCGGCCAGCCACGTCGTGTAGATGGCCCTCCAGCGGCCGCTCGCCTTGACGTCGGCGAGGACGCGGTTGACGTAGCGGGCGAGGTAGACGTCGGACTTGTTGAGCCCGATGCCGTAGGGCTCGGCGGTGATCGCGGGCGCCTTCGTCACGACGGTGTAGGGGTCCTGCGCGGCCAGGCCCGCGAGCACGGTGTCGTCGCCGGTGATGGCGTCGGCCTTGCCCTGCTGGAAGAGGACGAGGCAGCCGGTGTGGTTCTCCGCCGTGACCGGGACCGGTCCGCTGACCGACCGCAGCTTGTCGAGCGACGACGTGCCCCGTGGTGCGCAGACCCGCTTGCCCTTGAGGTCGGCGAGGGTGACGGCGGTGGACCCCTTGGCGACGAGTACCTTCTGGCCGGAGTGGTAGTACTCCGCGGAGAAGGCGATCCGGGTCCACCGGTCGCACGTCATGGTCATGTTGCGCACGACCATGTCGACCTCCTGCTTCTCGAGCAGGGGGATCCGGTCGGCGGCGGTGATGACGCGCAGCTGGATCTTGTCGGGGTCGCCGAAGAGGGCCCGGGCCACCTCTCTGGCGATGTCGATGTCGAAGCCCTCGATGCGGCCGCTGATGGGGTTGCGCGCCGCGAAGAGGTACGTGTCCGCGGAGACCCCGACGACGAGGTGCCCGCGGTCGCGGATGGCCCGCACCTTGGCGTCCGGTATGCCGTTCGCCGGCGGAAGGGCGGGCAGCGGGTCGTAGGACGCGGTGGCGTCGGCGCACGTCGCAGGGGTGGCGGGAGCCGCCGGCGCGGCCGACGTGGCAGGCGGCGTCGGCACCGGCGTGTCGGCATAGGTCACCCCGGAGCACGCGGTGGTGATCGCGGCGCCGCCCGCCAGGAGCAGCGTGAGCAGGTCACGCCGGGGCCGTCCTCGGAGCCGGCGGCCGGTCACGGGTCCTCCGGTCATGCGTACTCCCCGACGCGCTGCCCGATGCCGCGCACGACGAGCCAGCCAGCCACGACGGCGGCGAGGGCGACGAGCACCGCGTAGAGGGGGGCGAGGGCCCCCACGTCGCCGAGCGTGCCGACCGCGGAGGCGCTGGCGGCGTCACGGGCGCCGGTCACCTCGGTGTCGAAGGCGTCGAAGCGGGGGCCGGCGCCCGTGGGCTCGGTGGTCGTGGCGAGCCGCACGGCGGCGTCCCACTGGCCGCCGTCGTCGAGCCTGCGGATCTGCTGGTGCACCGACGTGTAGGCGGCCCACGTGTCCGTGCCGAGCCGCGCCTGGGTCAGGGTGGCCTGGACCCGCCCGGCGTCCGCCTGCCACGTCTTCTCCAGGGTGGCGCCGGACCCCCGGGCGATGAGCGTGAGGCTCTCCGTCGCGCGGGCGTCGTTGGCGGCCGTGCGGATCTCGGCCAGCGCGACGGTGCGCGCGTAGTCGTCGCGGGCCACGGTGGCCGTCGTCGTGGCGATGCTGCCGATGACCGAGTTGGCGGCGAAGAGCGCGAGGAGGAGCAGGGCGAAGGCGGCGGCGAGGGAGACGTTGACGAAGCGGTGGGTGCGCCGGGCGAGCCACACGGCGACGAGGACGAGCACGACGAGGGACACCGCGCCGGCGCCGAGCTGCCAGCGCGCGTCCGTCCGCTCGAACTCGGCCGCCGCCCGGCGCTGGTTGGCGTCGGTGATGGCCGTGACGATCGGGATGGCGTCGGCGCGCAGGCCCGCGCTCGCCTGGCGGACGTACTGCGCCCCGATCGGCAGGCCGAGGCGGTTGTTGGACCGGCCCTGCTGCACGAGGGCGGCATACGTCTGCACCTGCTGGGACAGGGCGCCGAGGGCCCGGGCATCCGCCGGCTGGGCCGCCGCGGCCTCGGTGAGGGCGCGGGCGACGCTCGCCATCGCGGCGTCGTAGCGGGCGCGCTGGTCGGCGGGCTCGAGGCCGCCGACCAGGAACGCGTTCGTGGCGAGCGCGTCGGCCCGCAAGAGGTCGACGTGGACGGACTGGACCCGCACGACCTGGGCGGTGTTGTTGGCCGCTCGCTGCACCGCGGCGCGCGAGGCGAGCAGCGCGTTGGCGCTCACGGCGCCGAGGACCACGGCGGCGAGCACGGCGAGGGCGCCGAAGAGCCGCATCCGGCCGGGGGTGCCCTGCAGCAGCCGCCGCGCCGCGGCGCTCACCCGGCCGCGGGGGGCGGCCGTCGGCGCCGGCCCGGGGGCCGGGATGGACGGTGCCGGTGACGTGGTCGTCATGCGGGTTCCTCGCTGGTGGGCAGGCTGCGTGCGACGTCGGACGTATGCCGCGGCCCTTCCGGTTCCCTCGCCTCGGCCTCCGCCCGGTCGGCCCGCTCCGACGGCGTCGACGGCTCGACCTGCTCCACGAGGTCGGCGGCGGTGAGCAGGCGCAGCTCGTCTCGGGTGGGCCGGGTGGCGTGCCGCAGCCGCCAGGCGTGCCGGCCGACGGCGTGCTCGAAGAGCGTTCGCGCGAAGCGGCCGTTGCCGAAGGCGGGCGTGCGCGGGGTGGACTGGAACAGGTGACGGGCGCGGGTCCGGGCCTCCTCGGTGAGCTCGTAGTCGGCTGCGGCCACGATCGAGTCGAGGATGGCGAGGAGCTCGTCGTCGCTGTAGTCCTCGAACTCGATCGTCGTGGGGAAGCGGCTGGCGAGGCCCGGGTTGCTCGCGAGGAAGCCGACCATCGGCTGCGGGTAGCCGGCCACGATGACGACGAGGTCCTCGCGGTGGTCCTCCATCTCCTTGACCAGGGTGTTGACCGCCTCCTGCGCGTACTGGTCGCCGGTCAGGGAGTACGCCTCGTCGATGAAGAGGACGCCGCCGGTGGCCTTGCCGCACACCTCCGCGGTCTTCATCGCGGTCTGCCCGACGTAGCCGGCGACGAGCTCGGACCGGTCCACCTCGACGAGCTGCCCCGTCTCGAGCAGGCCGAGCGCCCGGTAGATCGCCCCGACCAGCCGGGCGACCGTCGTCTTGCCCGTGCCGGGGTTGCCGACGAAGACGAGGTGCCTGCTGATCCGCGTCTGGCGAAGGCCGGCCGCGAGGCGCAGCTTCTCGACGGTGAGCAGCGCCACCTGCCGGTGGATCTCACGCTTGACCCGCTCCAGCCCGATCATGGCGTCGAGCTCGGCGAGCAGCTCCTCGACGGACCTCTCCGGCTCGGGCGCCTGCTCCGGCTCGGCCGCCTGCTCCGGCTCGGCCGCCTGCTCCGCCTCGCCGGCCTGCTGCGGCTCGGCCGCCTGCCCCGCCTCGCCGGCCTGCCCCGCCTCGGCGGGACCGGCCTGTGTCGCGGAGGGACCCGCCTGCGCCCGGGCGGCCGTGAGGTAGGCCGCGGAGGCGACGGACGCGTTGCCCACGACCCGGATCGTCGGCTCGCCGAGCGCGCAGGCGGCGGCGGCGACCTCCGTGAGGGCGCGGGCGTAGTCGGCGGCGGCTGCGTGGCCGGCGCCGACGAGCGTCTCCAGCAGGTCGGTCGGGGCGGCCCGCCACCGCCGGCCCCGGGAGGCTGCGTCGAAGAAGGCGGCGTTGACCGCGGCGAGGTCGGTCGTCCCGGGGGCGGCGACCGCGGCCCACTCATGGGGCGCCCCCGGCGCGGACTCGGCGAGGGCTGCCGCGACCCGCAGGCCCTCGTCCCGGGCGCGGGCCGGGTCGAGACCGGAGCGGGTGGCCACGGCCACGAGCTCCGCGAGGGTCTCGGCGAGCGTGGGGGCGGTGCCCGCGACGGTCCTCATGACGGCTCCGGCGGCGCGAGCGCGCCGTCGCTCGGCAGCGAGGTGGGGTCGGGCCTGCCGAGGGCCAGGGCGCCACCCGTCGAGGCGGCGCCGAACTTCTGCTCGAGGAACGCCCCGTGGACGATGATCGCCTCGGCGTCGGCACGGCATACGGCGTCGTAGACCTTGTCCATCACGCCTCCGAGCAGGTCGAGCTGGTCGACGAGGAGCATGACCGAGGACTTGCCGCCCGCGACGGGCCGGCTGTCGGCCCAGTCACGGGGCAGGCGCAGGTAGTTGCCGATGGCGACGGGCAGGTAGTCGGTCGCCGTCGCCATGACGCTGTAGCCCTGGGTGCTGCCGAGGCCGAGGGAGGGCAGGCGGGGGATCGTCTGGCGCACCGTGCCCGTGACGCGCAGCAGCCGGGACAGCACGACGCCCGGCACCTTGCCGGCGCGGGCCTGCTCCTCGACCGAGGCGAGGGCCGCGAGCAGCTGCTCGGTGGTCGGCGGGCCCGGGTGCGCGGGCTCCGGCGCCTCGGGCCGCTCGAACCCGAACCAGGACCGGATCCCCATGGACGTCCTTCTCCCCGCGGTCAGCCCCGGGCCGGGCCGAGGTCGAGGGCGCCGACCGCCGCCCCGGCCGTCTGGCGTGCGTCGTGCGCCTGGACCCGATCGAGGTAGCTGCGGGACTTGGCCACCTCGGTCTCGAGGGTGCCGATCGTGGCGGCCATGCTGTCGAGCGCCTTGACCTTGAAGGTGTCGATGGCGTCCATCGTCTCGTAGATGTTGGCGAAGGCCTTCTGCAGCGACTCGATGCCGATCGTCGCGCTGGCGGACTGCTCCTGGATCCGGGCGGAGTTGCTCTTGAGCAGCTCGGACGTGCGCTCGATGAGACCCGACGTCGTCGTGTTGAGCGCCGTGATCTGGTCGAGGACGAGCTGCTGGTTGTTGAGTGCCTGCGCGACGATGACGGCGGTGCGCAGGGCCGACACGGTGGTCGTGGTGGCCCGGTCGACGCCCTTGATGAGCTCGATGTTGTTCTTGATGATGATGTCGATGGCCAGGTAGTTCTGGATCGAGACGGCGAGCTGCGTGAGCAGGTCCTGGTGCTTCTGGCGGACGTAGAAGAGGACGTCCTCACGCAGCGCCTTGGCCCGCTCGGGGTCGCTCGCCTCGAGCGTGGCGACCTGTGCGGCGAGCCGGGCGTCGAGCCGCTCGGCGACGTAGACGTACTGGTTGAGCCGGCCCATGGAGTCCCACAGGGCCTTCTTCTCGAGGTTGAGCGCGACGTTGTCCTTCTGCAGCTCGTCCTGGCCGGACTGCAGGGCGTGGAGGACGCCGTTGAGGTGCGACTGGGCCGACTGGTACTTGCGGAAGTAGTCGGTGACGCGGTCACCGAAGGGGATCATGCCGAGGAACTTCTTGGCACCGGTCGCCTGGCTCGGGTCCAGGTCCTCCACCGTCCGGCGCAGGTCGAGCAGGGTGCGCCCGACCTTGGAGCCCTGGGACAGGGACCCCTCGTTGAGCGCCTTGACCGGCATCTGGAGCATGCGGTTGGACGACTCGGCTGCGAAGCGGATCTCGTCGTTGCCCATCATCCGCACGTCGGCCGACTTCGCCTCGAACTCCGGGGACTTGGCCGCGGCCTCCGTAAGGGACGTCAGGTAGCGGTCGACCTTGGCGTCGAGACCCGGCAGCGCGGCCTCCGGCACGGCGGGCGCCATCCGCGGCGCGGCCGTCTCCGCCACGCGCGGCGCCGGGGCCGGCGCGGTGAGGACGAAGGCGGACTCCATGGCGGGCGGCTGCAGCGGCGCGGGGGCCGCCTGCGCGGCCGCTCCGGCCGAGATGGGCTGGTCAGTCATGAACGGGTTCCGTCCTTCCCCTTGTCCCGGCCCGGTCCGCGACCTCGCCGGCATCCCGAGACCCCGTGGGCGGCATACGTCCACCGGGTGTACCGCCACTCTACGGGCCGGCTGCGCCCGACGTGACGGGGACGGGGAGTGGCGGCCGAGGCCGGTCGAGTGGTCCGAACCGACCGGACATGGGACGACCGCGGCCCGGAGTCAGGGGAGGTCCGGGCCGCGGCCGTGTCTGGGGAGTGACCCCCATGCAGTCAAGAACGCAGGAGGTCACGGGGTTGTTCCCGGTCAGGCGAACTGCCAGGAACGCTTGGACAGTCCGAACCAGAAGCCCTCGATGACGGACCTGTTGTCGAGGCCGCCGGAGGCCTCGGCCGCACCGAGCGTGACGAAGAGCGGTGCGAAGTGCTCGGTCCGCGGGTGGGCGACCCGAGCCGCCGGCGCGCGCCCGAGGAAGTCGAGCAGGCCGTCGACGTCCTTGGCGCGCATGGCCTCCTCCGCCCAATGGTCGAACTCGGCGCTCGCCTGCGGCGGTGGGGCGTCGGAGCCGGCCGACGGGTTGAACCAGCGCAGGTTGTGCGTGGTGAAGCCCGAGCCGACGATGAGCGTGCCCTGGTCCCGGAGCGGGGCGAGCCGGCGGCCGAGCTCGAAGAGCCCGCGAGGATCGAGCGTCGGCATCGACAGCTGCAGCACCGGCACGTCGGCCCACGGGTACATCACCGTGAGCGGCACCCAGGCGAACGACATGGTCAGAGAACTCTTCGGACGTACTCGGCGAGCGTCGTCGTGGGCCGGCCGAGCAGCTCCGACAGCTGGTGGCTCCCGGTGTCCAGGGCACCGTTCGCGATCGCCTGGTCGGTGCCGACGACGAACTGCACGGCGCCGGCCGGC
>NZ_DASSMH010000088.1:0-10827 GCF_035688975.1 Intrasporangium sp.
CTCCGTCATCGGCGCCGCGGCCCCCCAGCGGTGCAGCAGCCGAGGGCGTTCTCGAGTCGCCCCCTGCCGCCAGCCGCACCGCCACGTCGGCACCGGAGTCGGGGGCGTCCTCGAACCGGGCACTGATCTGCGCCGTCTGGAGCTCCACGAGCCGGTCACCGGCTCCTCGCACCAGCGCGCGTCCCGGGAACCGCTCGCTCAGCGCGGCCGCCTCGGGACCGTCGACGACATCGAGGCTGTCGCCACGGTCGCGCATCCGCAAGGCGATGCGCAGCTGCACGTTGGCACGCATGTCACCGGTGATGATGCCGGCGGGGCGCTGCGTGGCGAGGACGAGGTGAACGCCGAGCGACCGACCGACCGCGGCGATCCGCACGAGGCCGGCGACGAAGCCGGGCAGGTCGTCGGCGAGCAGCTTGAACTCGTCAACCACGAGGACCATGCGCGGGATCCGGAGGCTGTCGGCACGCCGCAGGCGGTCGTACCCGGCCAGGTCGGCGGCCCCCACCGACGCAAACAGCCGTTCCCGGCGACGGAGCTCGGCGTCGAGGGACGAGAGCGCACGGCGAGTCAGGTGCTCGTCGAGGTCCGTCACGAGGCCGACGGTGTGCGGGAGCCGCGCGCAGTCCCGGAACGCTGCTCCACCCTTGTAGTCCACGAGGACGAACGACAGCGCGTCCGGGGGCGTGGACACCGCAAGGCTCGTGACGAGGGTCCGCAGCAGCTCCGACTTGCCCGAGCCTGTCGTGCCCCCGACAAGGAGGTGCGGGCCGTCGGTGGCGAGGTCGAGGGCATACGGCCCGGTGGCGGCCGTTCCGAGCACCGCTCGGGCGGCGCCCGCGTGTGCGGACCAGCGGGCCGCGACGGAGGAGGCGTCGACCGGGTCGCAGGGCGCGACCCGGTCGGCACGGTGCAGTGCGCGGAATCCGACGTGCGCGGGGACCGTGCCCTCCTGGTGACGAGGAGCGGCGTCCTCGAGCGGGGCCAGGGAGCGGGCGTGCGCCTCCAACCACCCCGCGGTCGGCAGGTCCGGGATGATGCCGTCCAGCGTCGAGGTGGGACCCATGAGGGCGGCCGATGACCCGTCACTGCCGAGCGTGAGGCATGCGCTCGTTTCCGGCGGCAGCTCGTCGTGGTGTGTGGCGATGCAGACGATGTGCACACCCATGGCAGGCCCGTGCTGGAGCAGCCCGGCCACCCCCGCGTGCCCGCGCAGGGTCTGGGCGCCGTCGAGGACGACGACGAGCTCGGGCTCGGGCGCCCCGGACATCGCCCGTCCGGCGCGACGCCCCTCCACCCAGGTGGCCAGCTCGTCCGGCCCGTCCTTGGGGTGGCCCACCGTGTCGGCGCGGCCTGGCGAGCCGGGGCTCGGCATGGTCGGCGCGGAAGCAAGCGGCAGCCAGTGGGGCAGCCAGGCCGCCCAGCACCAGTCGCGTTCCGCGTCGGGCGAGTCGGCGAGAACCGCGATGCGGACCTCCCGCGGCGACTGCCACGTCGCCAGCTGCGCGACGACCGCGCCGGCCAGGGACAGCGCCACGCCGCGGGGGCCGGTGAGGCCGAGCACCCCGACGTCGCGCAGGCTGACGACGGCGGGAGCATGGTCGACGGACGGCGCGGCGACACCCCCACCCGAGACGGTGAGGACGGCCGGCTGGGTGGCCGTGCCCAGCCTGACGACGAGGTGGTTGTCGTCGCCCGGGTGCCGGCACCAGAGGGACGGGGCCCGTTGCCGTGCCACGACGGCCATGGTGGCCAGGTCGGGGTGGTCGCGGTCCCGCTCGGCCGCCTCCGCAGCCAGCGCGACGTCCAGCCGCGCCCGCGCCTCGGCGGTGCGCCGCGCGTGCTGCTCCGACTGCCGGCGATGAGCACGACGGCCCTGGCGCCGGTCCCCGGCCCACTGTCCGAGGAGCAGAAGTGGTGACAGCAGCCCGAAGAGCAGCATCGTCACCGCGTGCAGGCCGAGCGCCAGGAGTCCGGACACGACGAGCGGGGCGAGCAGGGCGACAAGTGGCAGCTGGGGCGCCCGGGGACCGGGCGCGGGGTCGGGAAAGACGATCTGCACGGGCGCCCGGCGTGCTCCGATGCGGGGTGGTCGGTGGATGGGCACCCGCCCGTCGCGGGCCGGACGGCGGGGCGAGGGATCCGGCATACGGCGCAGCGCCACCGTCGTCGAGGCGACCCGCACCCGGTCACCGGGGGCGAGCACCGCGCCCTCTCGGGGCAGCGGTGAGGCGCCCACCGTGGAGCGGTTCGTCGGATTGAGGTCACGCAGGTGTATGCCGCTCTCGCCCACGGTCAGTGCCGCGTGCGCCCGCGAGGCCCCGGGGTCGTCGAGGCGCACGGCACAACTGGCTGCCCGTCCGAGGAGGTGGGTCCCCCGCCCGAGGCAGACGACCCTGCCCGCACCATGACCGCCCACAACGTGCAGCTCGAGCAGGCCCCGCCCGGCTGGGGCGCCCGCTCCCGAGACCGAGCCGCCGTCGACGACGAGGAGGGCCCCGTGGACGAGCGGGTCGAGCCCGAGCCGGTCCTCCGGCGCCAGGCGGCGCCCGGCGCGAAAGGTGGCGTCGACCGGCACGCACCTGCCCTGAGCCGCGAGGACCTTGGAGACCCTCGGTGCAACCAGGCTCCAGGGCGTGCCCGTCGGGGCGTCGAGCTCGAGGTCGATCGGCTCGACCGCACCCCATGACGGGTCGAAGACGCTCACGCGGACGTGCATGTGGCCTCCTTGCCCTCGGATGTCGATCCGATGCAACCCCACCCGGCGGGCACGTGCGGCATCTCGTCGCGCCGCTGTGGACGAGCCCCGCGCTCCTTCGGAGTTGTCCCCAGGGTTGGCCCCTACCCCGGGGCCGGGCTCAGCGCCCGGCGTCCTGGGGCCCGTGGCGACGACGTGCCGCGCGCGGGGTGGCGCCGTCGGGCCCGACAGACGAGGACCGCACGATGAGCTCTGTCGGGAGCACGGTGACCTCGCGGGGACGCCCCGGCTGGGCCAGTTCGGCGACGAGGTTGCGCGCGCCCTGCGACCCCAGGGACTCCAGGGGTTGGCTGACGGTCGACAGGCCGAACACGTCAGCCATCTCGTGACCGTCGAAGCCGACCAGCGCCACGTCGAGACCGGGCTCGCGTCCCAGGTCGCGCAGGGCCCGCAGGGCGCCGAAGGCCATCTCGTCAGACATCGCGAAGACGGCGGTGGGCGGTTCGTCCGCGTCGAGCAGCCGACGCATGGCCTCCTCGCCTCCCTCGACGGTGAAATGCCCCGCCTGCTCCAGAGCCGGGTCGGGCGCGATGCCGGCCTCCTCGAGGGCCGCCACGAAGCCGAGGTAGCGCGGCCGCTCGAGGACCAGCGGATCCCGGTTCTCGCGGCCGTAGATGAGGCCGATGCGCCGGTGCCCCAGGGACAGCAGGTGCTCTGTCGCGGTGCGCGCCCCCGCCGTGTCGTCGATGAGCACGCTGGCGACTCCGGGCGCGGAGGTGCCGATGAGACTGACGGGGACCTCGACCTTGAAGAGCTCCTCGAGGTCAGGGCTCTCGGCGGCGACGGACATGACGATGAAGCCGTCCACCCGCCGACGCAGCCGGTGCAGCGGGGGCGCGGGATGCGGGTCGCTCGGGTCGCCCAGGCAGTAGAGGACGACGTCGAGCTCGTTGGCACGCAGCTCGCGCTCGATGCCGCTCAGCATCCGGGCGAAGGACCACCGGGAGATGTACGGCGTGATGATGCCGATGCTCCTGGTGCGTCCGGTGGACAGGGCCGCGGCGGCGGGGGACCCGACGTAGTCGAGGCGCTCGGCGGTGCGCAGGATGTGGGCGCGGGTCTCCGGGTCCACCGTGGCGAACCCGCGCAACGCCCGGGACACCGTGGCGGTGGAGACGCCCGCGGCCCTCGCGACGTCCTTGACGGTCACGCCCATGCGCGGTCGGTCCTCAGCTCTCCGAAGGGATGGGGCGGCGGTGTCACCAGAGATCGTATGCCGCCCACGCCCTGGGGTGCGCCCGCACGGTTCACCGGCCGGGCAGCCGGCGCATGCGCTGCTCGGCGCCGTCCTCGCCATAGGGCCACGGCGCGGCTCGGGGCGCGGACACGGCGGTCAGCCGCTCCATCTCGTCGTCGCTGAGGATCATGGTCGCGGCGGCGAGGTTCTCCAGCAGCTGCTCGAGGGTGCGGGCCCCGAGGAGGACGCTGCTCACGCCAGGGCGTTGGGCCACCCAGGCGAGCGAGACCTGGGCCGGGGTCGCGCCACGGTCGGTCGCCACCTTGTCCACGACGTCGAGCACGTCCCAGGTCTGCGGGTCGGCGGCGCGGCGGTCGTAGGCTTCGAGGCCCCGGCTGGGGTCCTCGCCGAGCCGCGTCGCGCCGACGGGCCGCTCGTCGCGGCGGTACTTGCCGGTGAGCCACCCGCCTCCGAGGGGCGACCAGCACAGCAGGCCCAGGCCGCTGTCCGCGGCCGCGGGGAGGATCTCCCACTCGGCCTCGCGCACGAGCAGGCTGTAGCTCGGCTGCAGGGCGACCGGCGCGGCCAGCCCGCGCGCCCGGGCGACGTCCACGGCCTTCTGCACCTGCCAGCCAAGGTAGTTCGACAGGCCGGGGTAGACCACGAGACCCGAGCGGACGGCATCGTCGAGGAACGCCAGCGTCTCCTCGAGAGGAGTCAGCGGGTCCCAGGAGTGCACCATGAACATGTCGACGTGGTCGCGGCCCAGCCGTCGCAGCGAGGCATCGAGGGCCCGCCGGAGGTGGCGTCTGCTGGAGCCCTCCGCGCCGAGCACCGGCGTGGCGGGGAAGCGGCCCTTGGTGACGATGACCATGCGGTCGACGACGTCGGCGGGGCGCCGCGCGAGCCAGCGCCCGACGATGGTCTCGGCGGCACCAGCGCCGTAGACGTCCGCGCAGTCGAGCAGGGTGCCTCCGCGCTCGACGAACGCGTCGAGCTGCGCGAAGGAGGTCGCCTCGTCGGTCTCGCTGCCGAAGGTCATCGTGCCGAGGGCGTATGCCGAGACGGCGCAGCCGCTGCGTCCGAGAAGTCGGTACTCCATGGGGGGTGGCTCCTGGTCGGGGGTCGAAGGGGTCAGCGCCGCGCGGTGGCGCGGTAGCGGTCGATGAGGTCGTCGAAGAGGGCGTCGAGGCGCTGGTCGACGGTGCGGCGGGCCGGGTCCGCGTCGTGCCAGGCGATGATCTGGCGCGCGCCGTGGGAGAAGGGGATACGCGCGTGCCAGCCGGGCACGAGGGAGCGGATCTTGGTGTTGTCGAAGACCATCGAGTTGGCCTTGTCGCCGAGGAGGGAGGCGCCGAGGTCGGGGTCGGCGGCGGCGACGGCGTCGGAGGGCACGTGGACCAGTCGCGGCTCGGCGCCGGCGGCGTGCGCCATGGTGGTGTAGATCTGGTTCCAGGTCAGTGCCTCGTCGGAGGTGATGTGGAAGGCCTCGCCGATGGCGGCCTGCCGGCCGAGCAGTCCGACCAGGGCGGGGGCGAAGTCCTCGTGGTGGGTCAGGGTCCACAGCGACGTGCCGTCGCCGGGGACGAGGACCTCGCGGCCCTGGCGCATCCGCTCGACGACGGTCCACCCGCCGTCGAAGGGCGCCATGGTGGGGTCGTAGGTGTGCGAGGGCCGCACGATGGTGACCGGGAACCCGGTGTCGCGGTAGGCCCGCACGAGCAGGTCCTCGCAGGCGATCTTGTCGCGGGAGTACTGCCAGTGCGGGTTGCGCAGCGGCGTGGACTCGGTCACCGGCAGGTGCGTGGGTGGAGTCTGGTAGGCCGAGGCGGAGCTGATGAAGACGTACTGCCCGACGCGCCCGCTGAACCGGTCGATGTCGGCCTGCACGTGCTGGGGGGTGAAGCCGAGGAAGCTCACCACGACGTCGAAGGTGCGATCGCCGAGGGCGGCCTGCACCGACGCGGGGTCACGCACGTCGGCATACAGCACCTGCGCCTGCTCCGGCGCCGGTGCCCGGCCGGTGGCGGCGGTGCGCCCGCGGTTGAGCAGTGTCACGTCGAGCCCGTCGGCCACCGCCCTGGCCACGCAGGCGGTGCTGATGATGCCGGTCCCACCGAGAAACAGGACGCGTAGCGAGGTCATGGGGCTCCGTTCAGGTCGAGGCGGGAGGGCAGCACCGATACGTCACCGGTCACTTGAGGCCCCCGGAGGTCAGTCCACTGATGATCCGGCGCTGGAAGAGGAGCACGAGGATGACGAGCGGCACGGTCACGATGACACCGGCGGCCATCTGCGTGCCGAAGGGCTGGTCGAACTGGGAGCTGCCGGTGAACTTGGCGACGGCGACCGTCACCGGCTGGGCCTGTGGGGTCTGCGTCATCGAGTTGGCGATCATGAACTCGTTCCAGGCGGCGATGAACACGAGGATCGCCGTCGTGAAGACGCCCGGGACGGCGAGCGGCAGGAGGACCTTGCGGAAGGCCTGCACCGGCGTGCAGCCGTCGATCCGGGCGGCCTCCTCGAGCTCCCACGGCATGGCGACGAAGAAGCCGGTGAGGATCCACACGCCGAGCGGCAGCGTGAAGCTGATGTCCGGGATGACCATCGCCTGGTAGGTGTTGATCCAGCCGAGGTCGGCGAACCTCTGGAACAAGGGGCTGAGGATGGCGACGCCCGGAAACATCGACGTGGCGAGAAACAGGCCGAGCACGACGTTCTTGAGGCGGAAGCGGAGGCGGGCCAGCGCGTAGGACGCCATGACGCCGACGAGCAGGGACAAGCCGGTGACCGTGCTCGCCACGATGACGCTGTTGCGCAGGGCGAGGCCGAAGCTGTTCTCGTCGCCGAAGACCGCGCGGTAGTTGACCAGCGTCGGGCTGCCGGGCACGAGCTTGTTGTCGAAGATGTGCGCCGGGTCCTTCAGGCTCGAGACAGCCATCCAGGCGAACGGTGCCAGGCAGAACACCGTGACGAGCGAGATGCCCAGCCAGAACAGGGCCGGCTGCAGGCTCGCCCGGCGGGCTTGCAGCCCGGCCGCCGACTGTGGGGGCCGGGGAGCGGGACGATCCGTCATGTCAGACCTCCGTGTCCCGGTTGACGACGTTCGCGCCGAGCAGCTTCACGAAGAGGAACGCCGCGGCGAAGATGATGAGGAAGGTCAGGGTCGAGAGCGCCCCACCGTAGCCGGCCTGCAGGTTTCCCAGGCTGGCCCGCACCACGAGGATGGACAGGGTCGTCGTGTCGTTGGCCCCGTTGGTGAAGATGGCCGGCAGGTCGTACATGCGCAGCGCGTCGAGCATGCGGAAGAGCACCGCAACGAGCAACGAGGGCCGCACGAGCGGCAGGGTGATGTGCAGGAACCTCTTGACCGGGCCTGCGCCATCCATGGCGGCGGCCTCGAAGACCTCGCCGGGGATGATCTGCAGCCCGGCCAGGATGAGGAGCGCGACGAAGGGCGCCGTCTTCCACGTGTCCGCAAAGACGATGGCGACCTTGGAGGGCCACTCGCTGCCCGTCCACGTGATCGACGTCCCGAACAGGGCGTTGATGATGCCGCGGGGGTCGAACGCCCAGCGCCACAGGACTGCGGCGACCGCGGTCGGGATGGCCCAGGGCACCAGGACGCTCGCGCGCATGAGGCCGCGGCCGCGGAAGGCCTGGTTCATGAACAGCGCCATCGCCAGGCCGATGAGAGTCTCTAGCACGACGGTCGTGATGGTGAAGAACCACGTGACGCGGAACGCGGCCCAGAACTCGGCCCGGTTCGCACCCCACAGCGCCTGGGCGTAGTTGTCGCCCCCCACGAAGCGGAGCGACTCGCTCACGGAGTCGTCGAAGAGGGACCGGCCGACGCCCTGCACGATGGGGTAGCCGATGACCGCGGTGAGGACCGCGAGCGACGGGATCACCAGCCAGAAGGCGAGGCGCCCGTCCCGGCGCCGTGGGGCCGTGGTGCGGCGGCGGCGCCGGGACGGGAGGAGCCGGTCGCGAGTGGCGGTGCGGTGCGACGACTGCGCGGACAAGCGACTCGCCTCCGTTGCGTCTCGGGTGTGTTGCGTCTCGGGTGTGCTGCGCTGGCGGGTGGTGCGTTGTGGTTGCGGGTCAGCCGACGGCGCGGCGCAGCTCGTCGGCCATGGCGCTGACGGCCTGGTCGACGCTGGCCTGCCCCTGGAGGGCGGCGTAGGCGTTCTTCTGGATGGCAAGGCTCACCGCGTTGTAGTTCGGCGTCGCCGGCCGCGGCTGGGCGCCCAGGATCGAGTCCTTGAGCGTCGGCAGGTAGGGGGAGGCCTTGACCAGCTCCGGGTCGTCGTAGAGGGCGGAGCGCACGGAGGCCTGGTTCATGTCCTTGACGACCGACCGCTGGCTCGCCTCGGACTGCATGAAGGCGATCCAGTCCTTGGCGGTCTGCTTGTGCTTGGAGAACTTCGACACCACGAGGTCGATCCCGCCCAGGGACGACCTTCCCGGGCCAGTGGCCCCGGGCAGCGTCGTGATGCCGAACTTGCCCTTGACCGCGGAGCCGGCCTCGTTGGCGGAGGTGTAGACGTAGGGCCAGTTGCGCAGGTACATGAGCCGGCCCTCGACGAAGGCGCGTCGGCTCTCCTCCTCCTTGTAGGTGATGGCCTCCTTGTTGATGAGACCGTCCTTGAAGGCCGTGACGAGGACCTGGAGCCCGGCGCGGGCCTCCGGCGAGTCCACGGCGACGGTCTTGCCGTCGTCACCGAGGAACTTCCCGCCCGCGGCGTTGATCGCCTCGGCTGCGTTGACCGTCAGGCCCTCGTACTGCGAGAACTGGCCGGCGTAGCAGTCCATCCCGGCCGGCTTGACCTTCCTGCACGAGTCGAAGAGCTCCGCCCACGTCTTCGGAGGCGTCTTGACGAGGTCGGACCGGTAGAAGAGCAGGCCGCCGTTCGTGATGAACGGAGCGCCGTACATCTTGCCGTTGTACATGGCCGTCTTGACCGCCGCCGGCATGATCTCCGGGCCGCCGTAGACCTTGGGGTCGAGCTCCTCGATCCAGCCGCGGGCTGCGAACTCAGACGTCCACACCACGTCGGACCACAGGACGTCGTAGGCGCTGCTCTTGGCCTGGAAGTTCTGCACGAAGGAGGTGCGCTGCTCGTCCGGCGACGCGGCGAGCTCGAGCATCGTCACCTTCTCCTGCGGGTGCGCGGTGTTCCACTTGTCGAGGAGCGTCTGCATCTCCTTCGTGAAGTCCTTGCCGGACGCGAAGGTGATCGGGCCCCGGCTGTCGTCGGCGCTGCCGGCGGTCGTGGGGGCGCTGCTCCCGCAGGCAGCGAGCGAGCCGCCGCCGAGGATCAGGGCTGCGGCAAGGGCGATGAGTTTCTTCCTGGGCATGGCGACTCCTGTGCTGGGCATGACGACGATGTCGATGCATGGAGGTGGCGCGGCGAAACAGCTTGCGCCGCAGAAGGATTGATCGGACTCGCCACACATGAGGCTGTCTCGGGGAGCCCCGTGCAGGTCCGTGAGGGAAGTCTGGCGGTCGCGCGGACCCGTGTCAAGTAATCGGTTACATTCGGTCGGCGGCGACGCCCGGCTGGTCGCGCCTGCACGCGGCACTGGGTCGCGGGGCTCGTCCACAACCCGGGCGAGAAGCGCCGCACTTGTCCACAGGTTGGTGAGGTTTTCGGTGCGGGGGCGCTCCCGGCCAGTACTGTCGACGCAGCGCCTGAGAAGTGGTCGAGGGGACGCCCACGTAGGCCGGAGTCAGGGGGTGCGGCGTGACGACACACGAGGCAGTCCGGCACGTCGAGGGCGAGGTGCGCGAGCTGATCCGGCGGTCAGGCCTCGACCCGTCGCGAGACCGGGTGGAAGTGCGGCGGCTCGTGCACGACGCCGTGCAGGACTACGACCAGCGATCGCTGCACGGCGGCCTGCCCGTCCTGGGTGACCCGGCAGGCGCGGTCACCTCCATCCTGTCCGTGGTGGCCGGATACGGCCCGTTGCAGCAGTACTTCGAGGACCCCTCGATCGAGGAGATCTGGATCAACGAGCCAGCGAAGGTCTTCGTGGCCCGGGGCGGAGTCGCCGAGCTGACGACGACGATCCTCACCGCGGACGACGTGCGCGACCTCGTGGAGCGCATGCTCAAGACCAGCGGGCGCCGGGTCGACCTGTCCTCGCCCTTCGTCGACGCGACGCTGCCCGACGGCTCGCGCCTGCACGTCGTGATCCCGGACATCGCCCGGGAGCACTGGCAGGTCAACATCCGCAAGTTCGTCGTCCGTGCCGACCACCTGGACGACCTCGTGCGGCTCGGCACGCTGACCCGGCAGGCGGCGGCCTTCCTCGGCGCCGCCGTGGCGAGCGGCCTCAACATCCTGGTGGCCGGCGGCACGCAACCGGGTAGGTAACCAGTACTAACAGGCCCGCGTGTCCCGTCATGTAACCAGCAGCCCACCGGCGGCTCCACGGCGGCAAGTAGCAAGGTTCTTGGCGTGCGTGACGAGCGGCCCCGGCGGCTAGCCAAGTGCGACATAATCGTCCAAGACAGACAGGGGTGGGGCATGGCAACGAGTGGCAAGGTTGGTCAGATGTTCGAGCCCATGGCGGCCGTCTGCCCTAGGTGTGACCGGCCTGTGGCTCTTGTCGTCAAGGGCCAGTGGGCGCTCTTCCAGGATGACTGGGACTTTCCGCTTAGGTGGACTGCGGGCCACTGCCCCGCCTGCAGTCAGGCGCTGTTGCTCATCCAAGAGCAGTACTACGACGACTGGGATGCGCCGGCTCAGATCTACCCTCCGATGGCCAGGCGGCTAGGCACGGAGATCCCGAAGGCCCTTCGCGATGACTTCGAAGAGGCGCGCACCACGCTTGGGGCCAAGGCCTACAACTCGTCGGTTCTGATGGCCCGGCGGGTGCTGGAAGG
>NZ_DASSMH010000089.1:0-20825 GCF_035688975.1 Intrasporangium sp.
AGGAGCTGGTTGAGGTCGCGCAGCATCTCCGTGACCGCGGCACGGTCCTCGTCGGTGGCGCCTTCGAGCGCGCGTTTCATCCCGGCGAAGCGCTGGTCGAGCAGCTCCCGGCCCAGGAGGTCCTTGATCCGCTCGTAGTCCTCGCGGGCCTGCGGCGAGCGCCATGAGTAGTCGGCGAGCTCGCTGACGGCAGCCGCCGGCGACGGCGGGAGGCCCTCGAGCCGCAGCTCGGCGAAGCGCGCCTCGTCATCGAGGTCGCGGGCGAGCTGCTTGCGCTCCTCCAGCACCGCATGCTCGAGCAGCTCGCGGACCTCCTCGAGCGTGCCGTCGAGGTTGTGCCGCTGGAGCAGCTCCCGGCGCCGCTGGGCCACGCGGCGAGCGAGCTCATCGAGGCCGGCCCGGTCCCGTCCGCCGCGGCGGAGGAACTCGCGCATGGCGCGCTCGGGCGAGTACCCGGCCATGACCTCCTCGCCGATGGCGTCGAGGGCCTCCGCGAGGTCGACCGGTGGCGCCAGCGGGTCGGGCCCACCGGCATACCGGCCGTAGCGCGTCCTCATCCGTACACCGTCTCTCCGCCCCCGGTCTCCTTGCTGATCTTGCGGGCGAGGTAGAGGCCCTCGAGCGCCAGCTCGATGGCGCTGGCGCGCGTGCCGTCGTCCGTGGCGCCGAGACGGTCGCACACGTCGTCGTAGAGCTCCGACTCGCCCAGCACCGGCAGGCCGGTGAGGAAGTCCCGCGCGCTGACCTGCTCTCCGGTGGTCACCATGGCCCCCCGCTCGATCGCGGCGACGAGGACCGCGAAGTCGATGCCGCGGAAGTGGTGCCGGACCGTCTCCGCGGTCGCCGTGCGCAGCAGGTGCGTGAGGATCTCCGCCTCGCGGCCCTCCTCCCCGGTCTCGAACTCGACCTTGCCCCCCAGCACGTCGACGGCGGCCGGCAGGTCGACGACCCGGGCGACGGCCCGCGCCTCGCCCTGGCTCGTGGCGCGGTGCAGGGCAGCGGCCGCGACGGTCTCGGCGCCGGCGATCGAGAACCGGGCGCTGACGCCCGAGCGCTGGTCGACGCTGCTCGACTCCCGGAGGTTGCGGGTGAAGCGGGCGAGGATCTCCACCAGCTGGTCCGGCACGTGGGCGACGAGGTGCGCCTCCTGGCGGATGACCGCCACCTCGTCCTCGAGCGCCACGGGGTAGTGGGTGCGGATCTCCGCGCCGAAACGGTCCTTGAGCGGCGTGATGATCCGGCCGCGGTTGGTGTAGTCCTCCGGGTTCGCGCTGGCGACGACGAGGACGTCGAGGGGCAGCCGCAGCACGTAGCCACGGATCTGGATGTCGCGCTCCTCCATGACGTTGAGCATCGCGACCTGGATGCGCTCGGCGAGGTCGGGCAGCTCGTTGATCGCGACGATGCCCCGGTGCGAGCGCGGGATGAGGCCGAAGTGGATGGTCTCCGGGTCGCCGAGCGAGCGGCCCTCGGCCACCTTCATGGGGTCGACGTCGCCGATGAGGTCGGCGACGCTCGTGTCCGGGGTGGCGAGCTTCTCGGCATACCGCTCGGTGCGGTGCCGCCACGCGACGGGCAGGTCGTCGCCGAGCTCGGCCGCGCGCCGGCGTGACACCGGCGTGACGGGGTCGTAGGGATGCTCCCCGAGCTCGCTCCCGGCGATGACGGGGGTCCACTCGTCGAGCAGACCGACGAGCGTGCGCAGCAGGCGCGTCTTGCCCTGACCCCGCTCGCCGAGCAGGACGACGTCGTGGCCGGCGAGCACGGCCCGCTCGAGCTGCGGGATAACGGTCTCGGCGAACCCGTGCAGCCCGGGCCACGGGTCGCGTCCGGAGCGCAGCGCGATGAGCAGGTTGTCGCGCAGCTCCTGCTTGAGGTGCCTCTGCTGGTGGCCCGACGCGCGGAGCGCGCCCACGGTGGTCGGCGAGGGAGCGGCAGTCACCTCCCTACGCTAACCCCGCGGGGAGGCGATGGGCGCGTATGCCGGCGAGCCGGGCCGCGCGGCCCCGGCGGCCTGCCGGGGTGCTCAGTCGCCGAAGACGGCCGGCAGGGTGGCGGCATGGACGGCCGTGAGCTCCGCGACGGAGACCGTGAACTGGCCCTCCACCACGAGGTTGCGACCGCCGGTGGTGCCGATCCGCGCGCACGGCACGTCACCGACGAGTGTCTCGAAGTCGGCGGTGCGGTCAGCCGGGACGGCCACGACCGCGCGGGCCGCCGACTCCGAGAAGAGCGCCGTGAAGGGGTCGAGGCCCTCCCCGACCCGGTCGAGCCCGTCGACCGTGGCACCCACGCCGTGCCGCATCGTGGCCTCGGCCAGCGCGATCGCGAGGCCGCCGTCGGACAGGTCGTGGGCGGCGTCGACGAGCCCGGCGCGGCCCGCCGCGACGAGGACGCCGGCGAGCGTCTGCTCCGCTGCCAGGTCCACGGTGGGCGGCGTCCCGCCGAGGTGGCGGTGCACGACGTGGGCCCACTCCGAGCCGCCGAGCTCGTCGCGCGTGGACCCGAGGAGGTAGATCGCGGCGCCCTCGGTGCGGAAACCGGAGCCGGAGCGCTTGGCCACGTCCTCCATGACGCCGAGCACGCCGATGACCGGCGTCGGGTGGATGGCGACGTCACCCGTCTGGTTGTAGAAGGAGACGTTGCCCCCCGTCACCGGGATGCCGAGGGTCTTGCAGCCCTCCGCGATGCCGCGCACCGCCTCGCGGAACTGCCACATGACGCCCGGGTCCTCCGGCGAGCCGAAGTTGAGGCAGTCGGTGACGGCGAGCGGCTCGGCGCCGGCGATGGCGACGTTGCGGTAGGCCTCGGCGAGCGCGAGCTGCGCACCGGCATACGGGTCGAGCTTGGCGAAGCGGCTGTTGCAGTCGGTCGCCAGGGCGACCCCGCGCCCCGTCTCCTCGTCGACCCGGACGACGCCCGCGTCGTCGGGCTGGGCCAGCGCCGTGTTTCCGAGGACGTAGCGGTCGTACTGGTCCGTGACCCAGGCGCGGTCGCAGAGGTTGGGCGAGCCGAGCAGCTGCAGCAGCTGCGCCCGGATCTCGTCACCCGTGCGCGGCCGGGCGAGCGACTCGGGACCGTTGGCATGCAAGGCATCGAGGTATGCCGGTCGCTCGAGCGGGCGGTCGTAGACCGGCCCGTCGTGGGCCACCGACCGCGGCGGCACGTCGACGATGACCTCCCCGTGCCACGTCACGACGAGGCGCTCGCCCTCGGTGACCTCGCCGATGACCGTCGCCTCGACGTCCCAGCGGCGACAGATGGCGAGGAACTCGTCGAGCCGGGTCGGCTCCACGATCGCCATCATCCGCTCCTGGCTCTCCGACATGAGGATCTCCTCGGGCCGGAGGCTCGCGTCGCGCAGGGGCACGAGGTCGAGCTCGACCCGCATGCCGCCGTCACCGGCGGACGCGAGCTCGCTTGTGGCACAGGAGAGTCCGGCGCCACCGAGGTCCTGTATGCCGTCGACCACACCCGCGCGGTAGAGGTCGAGACAGCACTCGATGAGGACCTTCTCGGCGAAGGGGTCACCCACCTGGACGGCCGGGCGCTTGGTGGGACCACCCGCGTCGAAGGTCTCGGAGGCGAGGACGGAGACGCCGCCGATGCCGTCACCGCCCGTCTTGGCGCCGAAGAGGACCACCTTGTTGCCGACCCCCGTCGCCTTGGCCAGGTGGATGTCCTCCGTGCGCATCGCGCCGACGCAGAGCGCGTTGACGAGCGGATTGCCTTGGTAGCACTCGTCGAAGACCACCTCGCCACCGATATTGGGCAGTCCGAGGCAGTTGCCGTAGCCGCCCACGCCGGCGACGACGCCCGGCAGCACGCGCTGGGTGTCCGGGTGGAAGAGGTTGCCGAAGCGCAGCGAGTCCATCACCGCGATGGGCCGGGCGCCCATCGACATGATGTCGCGGACGATGCCGCCGACCCCGGTCGCCGCCCCCTGGTAGGGCTCGACGTAGGAGGGGTGGTTGTGCGACTCGATCTTGAAGGTCACCGCCCATCCGTCGCCGATGTCGACGACTCCCGCGTTCTCGCCGATCCCGACGAGCAGCTTCTCGCGCATCTCGTCGGTCGTGTTCTGGCCCCACAGCGAGAAGTGGATCTTGCTCGACTTGTAGGAACAGTGCTCCGACCACATCACGGAGTACATCGCGAGCTCGGCGATGGTCGGGCGGCGCCCGAGGATCTCTCGGATCCGGGTGTACTCGTCGTCCTTGAGGCCGAGCTCGGCCCACGGCTGCGGGACCTCGGGCGTCGTCGCGGCCTGCTCGACGGTGTCCGCGTGCGGCTGGGCGGGGGCCTGCGTGGTGTCGGTCATGCCGTCGCTGCGCTCTCGAGAGTGTGCCGGAGGACCGAGGTGAAGAAGCCACGGCCGTCGAGGCTCGGTCCGAAGCCCTGCTCGACCGCGTGCTCCGGGTGCGGCATGAGCCCGACGACGTTGCCGCGCTCGTTGGTGATGCCGGCGATGTCGCGGTACGAGCCGTTGGGGTTGCGGCCGCCCGGCTCCACGGCATACCGGAAGACGACCCGGCCCTCGCCCTCGAGCTCGTCGAGCGTCCGCTCGTCGGCGACGTAGCCGCCCTCGCCGTTCTTGAGCACGATGGTGATCTCCTGTCCCTCGGTGAAGTCCGAGGTCCAGGCGGTGCGGGCGTTCTCCACGACGAGGCGCGCGTCGACACAGTTGAACTTGCGGTGGTCGTTGCGGATCAGCGCGCCCGGCAGCAGGTGGCTCTCGGTGAGCACCTGGAAGCCGTTGCAGATGCCGAGGACCGGCAGGCCTCCCCGCGCTGCCGGGATGAGGCGCTCCATGACCGGCGCGAAGCGCGCGATCGCCCCGCAGCGCAGGTAGTCGCCGTAGGAGAAGCCGCCGGGCAGGATGACCGCGTCGACGCCCTTGAGGTCCGCGTCGCCGTGCCACAACGCGACGGCCTCGCCGCCGCACGCCCGGACGGCGCGAGCGGCGTCACGGTCGTCGAGCGAGCCGGGGAAGGTGACGACGCCGATCCTCACTGCGCCTCGCCCTCCGCCCGGACGAAACCACTGTCCTGCTGCGCCCGGACGGAAACCACGTCCTCGATCACCGGGTTGCTCAGCAGCGTCTGCGCCGCCTCCCGCGCCTGCGCGAGGTGCTCCTCCGTCACGTCACCGTCGACGGTGAGGACGAACCGCTTGCCCTGACGCACGTCGGTGAACCGGGAGAACCCGAGCCGCGGCAGCGCACCGCGCACGGCCTGCCCCTGGGGGTCGAGGATCTCGGGCTTGAGCATGACGTCCACGACGATGCTTCCCATGGGCAAGGCTCTCCTGGGGGTGGTCCGGATCCGGCGCGCCGAGTCTATCGGCCTCCGGGGCCACCGCCGGCCCTCCCCCAATTGTCTGGGAGGCTGGATAGCGCTATGACGCACCCCAGCCTCCCAGTTGTCTGGGGGGAGACGGCGGTGGTGGGGACGTCAGCGCGACTGCAGGGCGTCGAGGGCGACCGCCATGGCGGCGCCGACCCGCCAGTCGAGGCGCCAGCCGTTGGCCTGCGCGGGCAGCTCGACGAAGTAGGTGTCCTTCAGGCCCACCTTCTTGGTCGAGCTGAGGACCACGGCGCCGTCGCCGGCGCGGAAGTCGAAGTGGAAGAGCCATGGGACGGGCAGCTCGCCGACGACCGGCAGGAAGTCCCACACCCGGCGCAGCACCGCGACCTTGGCGTTGCGCTCCTGCCCGACGCACGTGAACCCGTCCGGCGTGCCCAGGTGCCACGTCGAGCGGCCCAGGGAGGCTGCGAAGTCCTTCTTGAACCAGCCGATGGGCCGCCCCGCCGCGTCGGTGATGTCGTAGGTCGCACCGAGGTCGATCACCGAGCGGGCCTTGAAGCCGAAGACCGGCTCGGTCTTCGCCGCGTCGGAGAAGAAGGTCACCTGCTCCTTGAACGCCATCCGCTTCTGCTCGGCGAAGCACAGCAGGCCCACCTCGGTGCCGGCCTCGTCGGTCTCGATGACCTCGTAGCGGTTGACCATGAGGGTCAGCTTCTGACGGACGATGAACCGGGCGGGGCCGGCCGACTGCGCGCTCATGGCCCCAGCCTGCCATGCCCTTCGAGCGCGTCAGAAGCGCTCGCCGGTGAGCCGCTCGTAGGCCTCCACATACTTCGCCCGCGTCCGGTCGACGACGTGCGCGGGCAAGGGCGGCGGAGCCTCGCCGCTCGTCCGCGACCAACCCGACTCGGGTGACGTGAGCCAGTCCCGCACGTACTGCTTGTCGAAGGACGGCTGGGTCCGCCCCGGACGCCACTGGTCCGCCGGCCAGAAACGCGACGAGTCCGGAGTGAGGACCTCGTCCGCGAGCACGAGGCCACCAGAGCCATCCGGCGCGCGCCCGAACTCCACCTTCGTGTCGGCGATGAGTATGCCGCGGTCCCCGGCGATCTCGTTGCCCCTGCTCAGGATCGCGCGCGTCAATCGCGACACCTCCTCGGCCTGCTCACGGCCCAGCTCGGCCTCGACCTCCACCGCCGACATGGGCAGGTCATGCTCGCCCAGCGGCGCCTTGGTCGTGGGCGTGAAGATCGGCTCTGGCAGCCGGGACCCGTCCTCGAGCCCGGCGGGCAGCTCGACGCCGCAGACGGACCCGCGCTCGCGGTACTCCTCGAGCCCGCTCCCGGTGAGGTAGGCACGGGCGATCGCCTCGACCTTGAGCATCTCCAGCCGGCGCACGAGCACCCCGCGCCCGGCGACCGCCTGGGGCACGTCCGTCGAGACGACGTGGTTGGGCACGAGGTCTCGCAGCTGGTCGAACCACCACAGGGAGAGCCTGGTGAGCACGACTCCCTTGTCGGGAATCGGCGTGTCGAGGACGTAGTCGTAGGCGGAGATCCGGTCCGACGCCACCAGCATCAGCCGGTCCTCGACCGGGCGGCCCGTCGCGTCGAGCGGCGCGTAGAGGTCGCGCACCTTCCCCGAGTAGACGGGCACGTAACCGGGCAGCTCGGCCGCCGAAGCGAAGGTCATGGCCGACAGTCTTGCGCACGGCCACACCTGCGCGCTGCCCGCACCTCAGGCAGCCGGAAGGCGACGCGCGAGAGTCGCACCGTGCCAGCGCGGTTCCCCGTGTCGACGACGAGGACACCCGCGGTGGAGCGGCGATGCGGCGCCCGGGCACGGGGCCTGCCACCCGCGCGCGAACGGATGCCCCACGGCATACGAACGCATGGTCGGCTCAGAGACGGCCGAGCAGGGCCGTCAACGGCTCGGGCACCCTCGCCGGCTCCATCGCCTCGACCAGCAGCGCTGCGTAGCGCGCCTTACGACCGGAGCCCGCCGCGAGATAACGCCGCAGGACCGCCTCGCGTGTCCACCCGCGTTGGGCGGGCATGGCCGCCAGGCGGCGTAGGGAGCGGCCCTCCCCCGCCGCCTCGATGACGGCTGCGACCGCGTCGGCGCCGAGGGCGCGGATGAGCTCGTCCTCCAGGTCTGCCGAGCATCCATGGAAGCCCAGACGCGACGGGCCGTCCGGCTCGAGCGCAGCAGCCAGCCCGGCGGCCGCCAGCCCGCGCCGAAGCTTGGGCTCGTCCGCGGCGTCGTAGAGCCCGGCGAGCGGGAGGCCCAGACCGCGCGGCCCGTATCGCGACACGAAGGCACGCGTGTTGGTGATGCCGCCCATCGCCACGACCGTGACCCCCTCGACGGCGAGGTCCCGGCCACAACGCCGGGCCAGGGTCTGTAGCGCCACACGGTCGCTGTCCCCCTCGACCAGCACGACGGCGCGCGGAGTGCTCACCCGACCATTGGGCAGCTGGCGGGCGTGGTAGGTCAACTGGCTTGTCGCGTCCGATGGGTCACGGTGAACGTCTCCGGACACCGGCGAACGTGGCAGCTGGGGGGCGTGCGGAACTGGCCACTCGACGTATGCCGCCGAGTGGGGGGCGTGCGGAACTGGTCACTCGACGTATGCCGCCGAGTGGCCGGCTGCCTCAGAGCGGCACGACCTGCCCCCGCGCCGCCGCGAGCGCGATGTCGGTGCGGTGGTGTGACCCGTCGAGCTCGATGCGGCCCACCGCCTCGTATGCCGCCCGCCTGGCCTCGGCGAGGTCGGCCCCCACCGCGACGACGTCGAGGACCCGGCCGCCGGCGGACAGAAGGGTCCCGTCGCTGCCGCGCCGGGTGCCGGCATGGAGGACCGCGACACCGGGCACCTCGGCTGCCTCCTCGATGCCGGTGATGGGGTCGCCGGTCCGGACGGAGGCCGGGTAGCCGGCCGAGGCGACGACGACGACGACCGCCCGGTCGTCGGACCAGCGCAGCGGGCCGACGTCGGCGAGCCCGCCGGTGGCCGTCGCGAGGAGCAGCTGGCCGAGCGGCGTCTCCAGCCGGGCCAGGACGGCCTGCCCGTCGGGGTCCCCGAGCCGGGCGTTGAACTCCACGACCCGGGGTCCGCGCGCGGTGAGGGCGAGGCCGACGTAGAGGATGCCGACGAACGGCGTCCCCCGCCGGCGCATCTCGTCGACGGTCGGCTGCGCCACCCGGGCGACGACGTCGTCGACGAGACCCGTCGGCGCCCAGTCGAGGGGCGAGTAGGCCCCCATGCCACCGGTGTTGGGTCCCTCGTCACCGTCGGCGGCCCGCTTGAAGTCCTGCGCCGGCTGGAGTGGCACGACCGTGCGTCCGTCGGCGAGGCAGAAGAGCGACACCTCCGGCCCGTCGAGGAACTCCTCGACGACGAGCCGCCCATCGGGCTTCGCCAGACAGGCCCGGGCGTGCTGGACCGCCTCGGCGCGCGAGTCGGTGACGACGACGCCCTTGCCGGCCGCGAGACCGTCGTCCTTGACGACGTAGGGGGCGCCCAGGGCATCGAGCGCCGCCTCCACCTCCGGCATCGTCGTGCACACGTGGGCGAAGGCGGTCGGCACGCCTGCGGCGGCCATGACCTCCTTGGCGAACGCCTTGCTGCCCTCGAGCGCGGCCGCCGCAGCGGACGGCCCGCACACGGCCAGGCCGGCGGCCCGGCATACGTCGGCGACCCCCGCCACGAGCGGCGCCTCCGGCCCGACGACGACGAGGTCGACGTCGTGCGCCCGCGCGAGCGCGGCGACCGCCTCGCCGTCGAGGATGTCGGTGGGGACGCAGAGCGCCGTCGCGTCGATGCCCGGGTTGCCCGGGGCGGCGATGACCGCGTCGACCTCGGGGTCGGCCGCGAGCCCCTTGACGAGCGCGTGCTCACGGGCACCGGATCCGAGGACGAGGGCTCTCACGGCGGTCAGCCTATTTGCCCGCCCGGGTGCCCGGCGAGGCGGGCCACGAGTCCTGCCCGCACCTGCGGCCACTCCTCCACGAGGACCGAGTGGACGGCCGTGTCGCGCCAGCTGCCGTCGGCTCGCCGGACGTCGCGGCGGGTGACGCCCTCGAAGCGGGCGCCGAGCCTCTCGATGGCCGCGCGGGACCGCTCGTTGCGCACGTCGGTCTGGATCCGCACGCGTCCGAAGCCGCACGTGTCGAAGGCGTGCGTGAGGAGCAGGAGCTTGGTCTCCGGGTTGACCGCCGTGCCCCACCAGCGCGAGCCGTAGATCGTCCAGCCCAGGTGGACGTGCTCCCGCTCGAGGTCGACGTCACCGAGCGAGCTCGTGCCGACCACGGTGCCCGCTGGGCCGAGGGCCGAGTCGGCCACGAGCCGGACGGTGTATGCCGTCCGGCCGGCCTCGCGGGCCCGCACGTGGGCGGCGACGACCCGCTCGGTGTCGGCGAGCGACCCGGGCGGGGTAGTCATGAGGTAGCCGTGCTCGTAGCAGCGCGGGTCGCCGTAGACCTCGAAGAGGCCCGGCGCGTCCTCGGCGCGCATGACGTCGAGGCGGACGACGCGGCCGACGAGCGGCTCGCCGGTGGGCGGCATACAGCCGCTGGGCGGGACCCGACCCGGGGTGGACATGGGAAGACACTAGACTGGCTCGTTCCCGCCGCCGGGACGACTCCGGGGGCGGGCGCCCGCGAGCAGTCGGGCGACCCCGCAGACCGAGAGCACCTTGAGGCCGTGACTTCTTCGAACGTCGAGACCCGTGGGGCCGCCGTGCCCGATGCCGTCGCACAGCAGATCGCCATCGAGCAGGCGCACGTCGACCGTGTCCACGCAGAGCTCGAGAAGGCCGGCCGACGCGCCGACATCGTGCAGGCCGAGGGCCTGGCCCGGGGCCAGATCGTCAAGTCCGGCGAGGTGGGCTTCGAGGAGGCGGCCGGGCTCTTCGAGCGCGACGCCTTGGTCTTCCACGCCGCCAAACGGCGCTCCGCGCTCGACGCCCAGTTCGAGGGGCTCGTCTTCGGCCGGCTCGATCTCGACCACGAGCGGCGGGCTCCGGCTGGTGAGGCGCGGCCCGGCACCGAGCGCGAGGTGCGCTACATCGGCCGGCTCGGCGTCCGCGACGACGACTACGAGCCGCTCGTCATCGACTGGCGTGCCCCGGCCGCGTCCGCCTTCTACCGCGCCACCCCGACGCAGCCGATGGGCGTCGTGCGCCGCCGGGTCCTGCGCAGCCGCGGGGCGACCGTCATCGGCGTGGAGGACGACCTCATGGTGCCCGAGGCGCCGGACGACATCGTCGTCGTCGGCGACGGCGCTCTCATGGCGGCCCTGACTCGCAGCCGGGGGGCCCGGATGCGCGACATCGTGGCCACGATCCAGGCGCACCAGGACGAGGCGATCCGGGCGAGTGCGCGCGGCATCACGGAGATCACCGGCGGACCCGGGACGGGCAAGACCGTCGTGGCGCTGCACCGCGCGGCCTACCTGCTCTACTCCGACCGGCGCCGCTTCGAGTCCGGCGGCATCCTCGTCATCGGCCCGTCCGGTGCGTACACGGCCTACATCGAGCGCGTGCTGCCCTCGCTCGGCGAGGAGAGCGTCGTGCTCCGCGCCGTCGGCGACGTCGTCGACGCCGTCGGCACCGAGCGACTCGACCCCCCGGACGTGGCCCGCATCAAGGGGACGACGCGGATCCGCAAGCTTCTCGGGGCCGCCGCCCGCGGCCGGGTGCCAGGTGCGCCGACGGAGTTCCGCGCCGTGGTTTCGGGCCACGCGGTGCGGCTCGACGCGCGCACGCTCGACCGGGTCCGCGCCCAGGTGCTCCGGCAGCACCAGCGGAACCTCGCCCTTGCCGCGGCCCGCACGGCGCTCGGCGAGGCGGCCTGGGCCTCCCTGGACATCACCGGTGACCGGGACGCCAAGGCTGCCTTCCTCGACCGGTGGGAGGACCACCTCGACGTCGAGTCGTTCCTGGCGGAGTGGTGGCCGCAGGTCGACCCCCGCGAGGTGCTCCTGTGGCTGGCCGATCCCGACCTCGTGCGCCGGCACGCCCACGGCAGCCTGGCCGGGCCGGAGGCGGACCGGCTCGCCGAGTCCTTCCGCCGCGCCCTCGAGCTCGGCACGTGGTCGGTCTCCGACGTGGCTCTCATCGACGACCTGGCCGCCCGCGTCGGTCCGGTGCAGGACGAGCCGCGCGAGGAGCGCGGCTTCTACGAGATCGAGGAGCTGGACGACCTCAGCCAGTACGGCGTGACCGAGGTGCAGCCCGTCGCGGCGTCGTCGAGTGAGGCCACGCCGCGCGTCGGCGCGGACGACCCCCGCGGGCGGCTCCTGGCCGGGCGGATCGGGCGGCCGGAGGAGTACGCCCACGTCCTCATCGACGAGGCCCAGGACCTGTCCCCCATGCAGTGGCGGATGATCGGCCGCCGTGGGCGGCACGCCTCGTGGACCGTCGTCGGGGACGCGGCCCAGGCGTCCTGGCCGGACCCCGCGGAGGCGGCCGCCGCGCGCGACGAGGCCTTCGCCGGTCAGCCCCGCCAGTCGTTCCACATGGCGACCAACTACCGCAACGCGCGGGAGATCTTCGACTACGCCGCCGAGGTCGTGCGCCGCGAGGTTCCTGACGCGGACATCCCCGAGGCGGTGCGCGAGACGGGCGTCTCGCCGTGGGAGGCCCCGCTCGACGAAGATGCCCTGGGCGCGGTGTCGCGGGCGGTGGAGGTACTGGCCGGCCAGGTCGAGGGCTCCGTCGCGGTCATCACCCCCGCCCGGTGGGCGCCGACCCTGCGGCCGCTCGCGGGCACGGCCGGCGGGCGGGTCGAGGTCGTCGACCCCATGTCGACGAAGGGCCTCGAGTACGACGCGACGGTTGTCGTGGACCCGCGGGAGATCGCCGCCGAGTCACCCGGCGGCGTCCGGGTGCTCTACGTCGCGCTGACACGGGCCGCGCACCGCATGGCGGTCCTCGTCGACCGCCCGCTCGGAGGCTGCCGGGTGGGCTCCGAGGTGTGACCTAGGTCACCCGCTATGTCCGCTATCGCCCGGATTTGCCCCAAAAGTGTAAAGAGTCGGTAAAGAACGGGGACTAATCGGGCGTTCCGGCTTGAAGTGGGGCAAGATTTGTCTCAGGCAACGACGGAGCGCGAACACCCACCCCCCCGCCGGTCTCATCCCCCCGAGACCCTGTCGTTGGCCCTGAGTCCCGGCCCCACCGGATGACTCCGAGCGGGGGGCGGGATGCACCCCCCCTGCGTCCCGCCCCCCGCTCCCCTTCCCCCAGACAACTGGGAGGCTGGATAGCGCCAGGACAACACCGCGCCCCCCAGATATCTGGGAGGCTGGATAGCGTCAGGACGATATCCCACCTCCCAGATATCTGGGGGAAGGCGTCGGGTCAGCCGCCGAGGAGGGTCCTCACCCGGTCGGCCCCCACGGCGAGCAGGAGGGTGGGCAGCCTCGGGCCGGTCTCCTTGGAGACGAGCAACCGGTAGAGCAGGGCGAAGAAGGCCCGCTGCGCCCGGCTGAGCTCCGGGTCCTTGACGCGCGCGTCGGGGTCCAGGCCGCGCTGGACCTTGGGCACGGCATACACCAGATGGGTGAGGCCCTCGAGCGACCAGTGCTCGTCGAGCCGGTCGAGGAGCAGGGTGAGCGACTCCCGCTGCTCCTCGTCGAGCGAGGCAAGCAGCTCGGCGTCCGGCTCCGCGCGCACGACGGTGCGCTCGGAGGCGGGGACGTAGCCGAGCATCCACCGCTCGGCGCAGTCGAGTCGCGGCCGCAGCTCGTCGATCGAGGTGACCGGGCGGTCCGGCTCGAGGTCGGAGAGGATCCGCGCCGCCTGCTCCTCGTCTCCCGCGGTGATGTCGATGACGGACGCCAGGGTGCGGAAGGGCATCGGTCGCGGCGTCGTGGGCAGCGCCCCGAGGCTCGTCGTCGTCGCCCGCGAGTGCGCCGCGAGGTCCGCGGCCTGCGCAGCGCCCTCGGCCACCTTGCGCGCCAGCGAGTCCCACTCGTCGTAGAGCCGCTGCAGCTCCTGGCCGAAGGCGATGTCGAAGCTCTGGTTGGGCTTGCGACGCGCGTAGAGCCAGCGCAGCACCTGCGGCTCCATGACCTCGAGCGCGTCGTTGGGGATGGGCACGCCGCCCCTGGACGAGCTCATCTTGGCCATGCCGGCGATGCCGACGAACGCGTACATCGGTCCGACCGGCCGCTCCCAGCCGAAGATCGGGGCGAGGTCCTTGCCGACCACGAAGCTGCTCCCGGGGCTCTGGTGGTCCACCCCCGAGGGCTCGAACAGGACGTGCTCGTGCGCCCACCGCATCGGCCAGTCGACCTTCCACACGAGCTTGCCGTTGGTGAACGTGTCGAGGTCGACCGTCTCGGTGTGGCCGCACCTGGCGCAGTCATAGCTCAGCTCGTGGCGGTCGTCGTCGTAGGCCGTGACGGTGGTGAAGTCGGTGCCGCAGACCGTGCAGAACGGCTTGTACGGGTAGTAGCCCGCCCTGCCCTCGCTGCCGTCGTCCTCCGACGCCGCGCCCGAGCCGCGCTCCGCCTCGGTCGCCGCCGCAGCCTGCTCCTCGGTGAGCGTCGCGCCCGCGCGGCCGCCCGGCCGGGCGCCCTTGCCCTTGCCGGTCGCCTTCTGGCGCGCGGCCTCGACGGCCTCGAGCGTGCGGTACTGGTCGAGCACCTGGTCGATGGCGGTGCGCTCGCGCATCGCGAGCAGCACCGCGTCGCGGTAGGCACCAGCGCGGTACCGCTCGGTCTGGCTGATCTGGCGCACCTCGATGCCGGTGGCGGCCATGGCCTCCAGCAGCGGCGCCTTGAAGTGGTCGGCCCAGCTCGCGTGCGGTGATCCGGTGGGCGGCGGCACGGACGTCAGCGGCATACCGATGTACTGCTCCCACGAGTCATCCACGCCCACAAGGTTTTTGGGCACGCGTCGGAAGCGGTCGAAGTCATCCCAGCTCAGGATGTGCTCACACGGGACGCCGCGGCGCTTGAGCTCGTCGGCCACGAGGTGCGGCGTGATGAGCTCGCGGAAGTTGCCGAGGTGGATGGGTCCCGACGGGCTGATCCCCGAGGCGCACACGATCGTCTCGCCGGGGTTGCGCTCGTGCGCCTCCGCGACCACCTCGTCGGCGAGACGGGTGACCCAGTCGAGCGGGGCGACCTGTTCAGTCATGGGATTCCTTGCGTTGCAGACGATTCCGTATGCCGTTGGGCTGGCGATCTGCCCGTGCGTCAGGGAGTGAGCGGGAAGCGCTCGACGACCTCGTCGCGGCCGGGGCCCACGCCGATCACCGACACGCGTGCCCCGATGAGCTCCTCGAGACGCAGCACGTAGCGCTGGGCGTTGACGGGCAGCTCCTCGAAGGTGCGGCAGTGGGTGATGTCCTCCCACCACCCGGGCAGCTCCTCGTAGATGGGCACGGCGTGATGGAAGTCGGTCTGGTTGACCGGCATCTCGTCGTGCCGGGTGCCCTCGACGTCGTAGGCCACGCACACCGGCACCTTGTCCAGACCGGTGAGCACGTCGAGCTTGGTGACGACGAAGTCCGTCACGCCGTTGATCCGCGTCGCGTAGCGGCCGATGACCGTGTCGACCCAGCCGCACCGGCGCGGGCGGCCGGTCGTCGTGCCGTACTCGGCTCCCGTCTTGCGCAGGAACTCGCCCTTGTCGTCGTGCAGCTCTGTCGGGAACGGGCCCTCACCGACGCGCGTCGTGTAGGCCTTGAGGATCGCGATGACCGAGTCGATGCGGGTGGGCGGCACGCCGGAGCCGGTGCACGCGCCCGCGGAGATGGCGTTGCTCGAGGTGACGTAGGGATAGGTGCCGTGGTCGACGTCGAGGAGCGTGGCCTGCCCCGCCTCGAAGAGCACCGTCTCGCCGCGGTCGAGCGCCTGGCTCAGCACGAGCGAGGTGTCGGCGACCATGGGAGCCAGCCGATCGGCATACGAGAGAAGCTCGCTCACGACCTCGTCGACGGACACCGCGCGCCGGTTGTAGATCTTCGCGAGGACCTGGTTCTTGACGTCGAGCGCGGCATCGACCTTCTGGCGCAGGATGTTCTCGTCGTAGAGGTCCTGGATCCGGATGCCGGTGCGGTTCATCTTGTCGGCGTAGGTGGGGCCGATGCCGCGGCCGGTCGTGCCGATGCGGCGCTTGCCTAGGAAGCGCTCCGTGACCTTGTCGAGGGTCCGGTTGTAGGACGCGATGACGTGGGCGTTGGCCGAGACGAGGAGACGCGACGTGTCGACGCCGCGGGCCTGCAGGCCGTCGATCTCCTCGAAGAGGACACCGAGGTCGATGACGACGCCGTTGCCGATGACGGGCGTGCAGTTCGGGCTGAGGATGCCGGAGGGCAGCAGGTGCAGCGCGTACTTCTCGCGCTTGCCGTCCTGCTCGATGACGACCGTGTGGCCTGCGTTGTTGCCGCCGTTGAACTTCACGACGTAGTCGACGCTGCTCCCGAGCAGGTCGGTCGCCTTGCCCTTGCCCTCGTCGCCCCACTGCGCTCCGACGAGCACGATTGCCGGCATTCCTCCGCCTTTCCGTTGCTTGGGATGCGCCAGCCGCAAGGGTAGCCGCTCGCGCCCCGACCAGCCCCGCACCGGCGATCACGCTGCGGACGCCGATATCGTCAGCGGGTTGCCGATATCGTCAGCAGACAGCGGCATACCGCCTACCTCGACGCGAATCGGCACCCGCAGCACCGCCAGCTCAGAGGCCGAGCGCCCGGGCTCCCTCGGCGCTGGAGTCGCGGAGGAACTGCATGCAGCGCGCCTCCTCGTCGGCCTCGCCGATGGCGCGGGCTGCCCGGGCGAGGGCGGCGAGCGCGCGCAGGAAGCCGCGGTTCGGCTCGTGCGCCCACGGCACCGGCCCCTGCCCGCGCCAGCCCGAGCGGCGCAGCGCGTCGAGCGAGCGGTGGTAGCCGGTGCGGGCGAAGGCGTAGCCCTCCACCGCGCGGCCCTCGGCGAGCGCGTCCTCGGCCAGCGTCGCCCATGCCAGCGCCGACGTCGGGTGCGCCGCCGCGACCGCGGCCGCGTCCTCCCCGGCCGCCAGCAGAGCGGCGGCCGGGTCCTCGGGCAGCCGGGTCTCCGGCATACCGAGGAGGTTGCCGCTCACTGGTGCGTGCCGGCCGACCGCAGCGCCTCGCAGGCCTCCACGACCCGGGCCGCCATGCCGGCCTCCGCCGCCTTGCCCCAGGCGCGGGGGTCGTACTGCTTCTTGTTGCCCACCTCGCCGTCGACCTTGAGCACACCGGCGTAGTTGGTCAGCATCCAGTCCGCGATGGGGCGCGTGAAGGCGTACTGGGTGTCGGTGTCGACGTTCATCTTGATGACGCCGTTGTCGACGGCAGCCGCGATCTCCTCGGGCAGCGAGCCGGACCCGCCGTGGAAGACGAGGTCGAAGGGCCGGGCGTCGTCGCCGAGGCCCAGCTCCTTCGCGGCGGCCTGCTGGGCCTCGAGCAGGATCTCCGGGCGGAGCTTGACGTTGCCCGGCTTGTAGACGCCGTGCACGTTGCCGAAGGTGAGCGCCGTCAGGTAGCGGCCGTTCTCGCCGGCGCCGAGCGCCTGGACGGTGGCGATGGCGTCCTCGGGGGTGGAGTAGAGCTTCTCGTCGATCGCGCCCTCGACGCCGTCCTCCTCCCCTCCGACGACGCCGACCTCGATCTCGAGGATGACGTGGGCCGCCTTGGCGAGGGCGAGCAGCTCCTTGGCGATCTCGAGGTTCTCGGCGAGCGGCACGGCGGAGCCGTCCCACATGTGCGACTGGAACCACGGGTTGCCGCCACTCTTGACGCGCTCCGTCGAGGCCGCGAGCAGCGGCCGGACGAAGCCGTCGAGCTTGCCCTTGGGGCAGTGGTCGGTGTGCAGGGCGATGTTGACGGGGTAGCTCTTCGCCACCTCCTCGGCGTAGGCCGCCAGCGCCAGCGAGCCGCTCACCATGTTCTTGACGGAGTGCCCGGAGAGGTACTCGGCGCCGCCGGTCGAGACCTGCACGATGCCGTCGGAGCCGGCGTCGGCGAAGCCCTTGAGGGCCGCGTTGAGGGTCTGCGAGGAGCTGACGTTGATGGCGGGATACGCGAAGGAGCCGGCCTTCGCGCGGTCGAGCATGTCGGCATACACGTCGGGGGTGGCGATGGGCATCGAGACTCCTAGGGCTTGGACGGATCGGCCTTGTCCGATCCTGCCACGTATGCCGCCGGGTGCACTGGGGGCGTCCGGCTGGCGGTGAGCGGTCGCTCAGGCCAGCCTCCGGGCGCACCCGGCGGTGCGCGTCACTCCTCGATGCGGAAGCCCAGCTTGAGCGTGACCTGCACGTGCGCCAGCGCCCCGCCGTCGAGGTGGCCGCGGATGTTGGTCACCTCGAACCAGTCGAGGTTGCGCATGGTCTTGCTCGCCCGGGCGACGGCGCTCTTGATCGCCTCGTCGATGGAGCCCTCGGAGGTGCCGACGATCTCCGTGATGCCGTAGGTGTGAGCCATGAGCCGTCCTTCCGCTGAGCCGTGGCCTCGTCGCCGCGGCCCGACCATCGTGGGGTCGGCGCCGTGGCCGGTCAAGCACGGAAGCGCCCCTCGACCGTCGGCGGGCGGGCCTAAGCCGGCGGCATGCCCAGGAGGCGGAGCGCGCTCCTGGGCGGGCTAGAGTCGTTCTTCGGCATCGACGACGACTGGGAAAGGGTGCCCGCCGACCCGGCCCGTGCCCGCCGCACCGACATCGTGCTGGCCGGGGTCATCACGGTGCTAGGAGCGTGGGTCAGTAACGCGCCAGCGGGTCCGTGACTCGGGCGCGGGGTTCCGGTAGGGGCCCAGAAAGTGTGGAGCCGCGGATTTGGCCGGTGGGCGGCGCTGTCGGCTGCTCTTGGTCTGTCGACGGGTGTATGGGCGTTCTGGATGCCGAATATGGGCTTGTGGCAAGCAGATTCGGGCTCTACAGGGCCCGGTCAGGCCAGCGCGAGGCCGGTCAGGCCGGCGACGCCGATGTGCCCGTGCAGCTTGCGTAGGTTGTGGCAGGCCGCGAGCAGCAGCCATTCACCGCGGGCGCCGTCGAGCCCGCGTAGCAGCAGCTGTGTCGCGTTCTGCAGGGTGGCCATCTGTCCGAACACCGGCTCGACGATCACCTTGCGCCGCGCGTAGGCGGCCCGGCCCTTCGTCGTGGTCAGCTTGCGGGCCATCCGCTCGCGCGGCGTCGCGTCCTTGCGGATCCGTCCCCGCGGGGAAACCGGGATGGGCGCGTCGTGCGTGGACCGGCCGGTGGCGATGAAGAACTCGGTCCCGCACGCCGCGCTGACCGTGGCGGCCTGCGCCAGGTTCTCGGCCGAGCAGTACCCGGCATCGGCGAGCACCTCCCCCGGCACCTGTCCGGTGTTCACGGTGGTTTGTTCGGTCATCGGGATCAGGTTGGCCACATCCGCGGCGCAGTCGCTCACCTGGGCCGCGACGATCACCTGATGGCCCTCATCGACCACGGCCTGCCCGTTGAAGCACTGGTGGAACGCCCCGTCGGAGGTCTTCATGATCTTCGACTCGGGGTCGGTGAAGTTGCGTTGTGCCTTCGGTTTCGGCACCGCGGCTGCGGCCGCGTCGGCGACCCGCTGCGCGGTGGTGTCCTCGTCCTCACCCCGCGCGGCGGCCTTCTCCCGGGCGGCCTGCTCGGCGCGCTCCCGGGGCTTCGTCCTCAAGGGCCTGCTTCGCTTCCCGGATCTTGGCCAGCCGTGACTCACGCCGCCGCAGCTCCTCGGGCAGCTCGTCCCCGCGGGCGTCCTTGCCGAACTTCGCGTCCTCCGCCTTGTCGATCGCCTCGGCCTGCGCCAGCAGCTCGGACACCTCGCCGGCCGGGACCTTCTCCTTCTCACTCATCCGCACGTAGCTCATCGCCTTGCGCCGCGAGGCGTTCGCGCGCAGCTTCGTCCCGTCCAACGCGACCCGGCCCAGCGTGACCATCCCCGCGGCCTGGCACAACGCCAGCGCCTGGGTGAACAGGTGCCCCAGCGCGGACAGGTGCCGCCGACGGAACCGCGCGATCGACCGGTAGTCCGGGCCCTGCCCGGCCGCGAGCCACCGGAACGCGACCACGTCCTGACACGCCGCCTCCAGCTGGCGTGAGGAACGCACCCCGGTGGTGTAGCCGTACAGCAGGATCCGCACCATCAGCCGCGGGTCGTACGGCGGGCGGGCCTTGACCCCGGAACTTGGACACGGGGTGGGATTATGCGGCTGACGGGAGCGTAGCAGCGTGAAGGGACTCGTAGGTGGACGGTGACTGGTAGCGGCACCAGGAGTGTCGCCGCTTGGTGTTGTACCTCAGGATCCAGCGGAAGACCTGGCGACGACAGGTGGCCTCGTCGGACCAGCAGGCGGCGTCTTGGAGGACCTCCCGTTTGAGGGTCGCGTTGAACGACTCGGCGAGCGCGTTGTCGGCGCTCGTGCCCACCGCACCCATGGACTGGGTGACGCCCAGGTCGGCGCACAGCTTGGCGTAGTCCTTGGAGGTGTAGACCGACCCGTGGTCGCTGTGGAAGACGGCGCCGGCCAATGCCTGCGAGCTGCCCCGGGTTGCGGCGGCCGCCTTCAGTGCGTCCTCGACGAGGCTGGTGCGCATGTGGTCGGCGACCGACCACCCGACGAGCCGTCGGCTGAAGCAGTCGATCACCGTAGCCAGGTACAGGTTCGTGCCGTCGGCCAGCGGCAGGTAGGTGATGTCGCCGACGTAGCGCTCGTTGTGTGCCTTCGCGGTGAAGTCCCGCTTCAACAGGTCGGGGACCTTCTGGTCCGAGGGCTCGGGGATCGTGGTCTTGACCCGTCGCTTCTTCTGGTAGCCGGCGATGCCGTGCTGACGCATCACCCGCGCGACGCGCTTGTGGTTGACCCGCTCCTCGACGGCGACGCCGTCGTTGAGCTCCGCGGTCGCACGCGGCGCTCCGACGGTGTTGTCGTCGGCGTGAATCTGCCGGATCTTCGCGGCGAGCTCGGCGTCGGCAGCTGCCCGAGCCTCCCGCCCCAGGGCAGCTGCCTTCCACGCGTAGTAGGACGAGCGCTCGATCTCGACGAGCTCACACAACCGCTTCACCTCGAAGGCGTCTTGGTGGTCGGCGACGAACTGGAAGCGGGTCACCAGTTCGTCTCCCCGGCGAAATACTTCGCCGCCGACCGGAGGATCTCCCGCTCGCTCGTGAGCTTGGTGGTCTCGGCCTCCAGCTCGGCGACACGTCCCTCGAGGCGTGCGATTCGCTGCTCGGGCGTCTCCTCAACGCCCGGCGGTGACACCGCCGACGCCGGCTGGTGGGGCTTAAGCGGGCTGCGGGTCATCGTGCCGTCGGCAGCGGTCTTCTTGCCGGTCCCGAACTGGTCGAGCCAGTGGCGCAGAGTGCCCCGCTCGACCCCCAGGTCATCGGCGATGCCACGCACCGTCGCTGCCGGAGTGGACTCGTACAAGTCAACGGCCTGCCGACGGAACTCGTCGGAGTAGTTCTTCCTGGCCATGGTTTCGGATCATCTCGCTCTCTCCCGCGAGAATGCGGGATTCAGCGTGTCCAAGATCCAGGGTCA